>CAZORT010000006.1:0-19030 GCA_964582575.1 uncultured Thermotogae bacterium | reverse complement strand
TAGGAGCTAATCGCTAACTTAAGACGTAATTCCGCTCGTCTTGGTATTCGGGGTCTCCCTGACCCCGAAATTCTTATCTTAACTGTCACTTATTACCCGTTACTTATTGCTCTCCGAATCGCAAACCGTGCTTGCTCTTTTAAGACTGCTTCGCTGCCTGCCATCTTACGCTCACTGCTATGGCTATTTCTGCGATAACAGAGGGAAGAAAATTTTTGAGTCTCTTAAAGTGTATTTTAAATGCGACAATTTGAAGCTTGCTTTTCGTATACTTTACAAGTATAATATACTAAAATTAGTAGATTAGTATGCTCCCAGAACATTGAGCTTGGAGGTTTAGTTCTATCAGAATGTAGTCTGAATAGCTAACATTATAAATCCTTATCGTACAGGTAAGTTTCCTGTATTATAATGGTTTTATCCGAGATGCAAAATAGATAAAAAGTTGTGAAGCAGTATCTACGTAAAGAAAGAGAAATATGGCCATCAAGTATAAAAAATTCAACGCTAATCTATCTGCATGATCAACATCTCCCCTTTTCAAAAATCAACTTGAATTTGAGAAGAATAAGACATATATACAATATAAAATGATCAATCAATATCCCTGGAGGTGGTAAATATTTTAATCAGCTAACTTAAGTACACTTTTAAACCCGTGTTTAATGATGTTATCTTATGGGTGAGGTTACGATTGCTATCTTGCTTCTATCTTCACGAGAAACATTATTGGACAGATATTTGCAGACAAGCAAGAAACAGGAGGCTAGAATGCAAGGAACCAAACTGTATGTGGGAAATCTCACTTACTCTGTAACAAGCTCACAATTGGAAGAACTGTTCTCCAGTTACGGCGAAGTCAAAGACGCAACCGTAATAGAAGGAAGAGGTTTTGGATTTGTTGAAATGGTAGATTCAGCAATAGCTGATAAAGCTAAAAAAGCATTAGATGGTACTGATTTTCACGGACGCACGCTGAAAATAAATGAAGCACGTCCACGTAGAAGCAGAGATATGTAGTAACAGCAAGATTTGTTTCTACTAAAGTATCCTTCCCTAAAAAGGGAAGTGAATATAATACAATACAGGGTGAGAGGCTATTTCTCACCCTGTTTTTTGTGTGCCCGGTATGTAATGTAACCAGGAGGTGGAAGGCCTTTGTGGGCAGTGAGCTCCCTCTTGCTCAATTGCATACATACTAAGTGTTTGAAGAAAAGATAGTTGAGAAGGAAAAAGAAGATTCTCGGTTACTATCTTACTATGTACCATTTACTGTTCTCAACACGATTAAGCTTCGTAATGACAGAAAAAAGCAGTAAACTTAATCTGAGGTGATAAAAATTGTCTTCTATGAAAACAGATGCATTACGGGATGTTTATCGCAACGCTAAAGAACAGGGATATGGATTTTTCGCTAATAACATTGCTGATACCAACATAATTATCGGCTTGTTGGAAGGATATAGCGCCAAGCGATCTGATCTGATTGTTCAGATAAGTCCAGGCGCGGCTGCTTTTGCCGGCGGCGGTGACAAGCTTGTAGGCTTACGGATTCTTTCCTATACCGTACGCGAACTAGCGCAAAACTATCCGATTGGGGTATTCATCAATCTCGATCATTTCACAGTCAAAGAGATGAAACTGATCAATATAGCAATCAATGAACAGTTAGTCTCATCAATTATGATTGATGCATCGGCGGAGAGTTTTGAGGAAAATGTGCGGATAAGTCGTACAGTTAAAGAGATGGCTGAACCAATGGGAATATTGATTGAAGCAGAGTTGGGAAAGATTAAAGGAGTGGAAGATGAGATATCATCTGATAAGGCATTTCTCACTGACCCCGATGAAGCAGTAGAATTTGTGCAGCGAAGCCGGACTGATCTGTTAGCGATCTCGGTTGGGACAGAACACGGGGTCTCGAGCGGTAAAAAAACCACTTTACGAACTGATCTCGCAAAAGAGATCAACCAGTCACTAAAAGCGAGCGGTCTGGATATCCCGCTTGTCCTCCATGGAACATCCGGCCTGCTGCCAGAACAGATCGCAGAGATGATATCCTACGGAATTTGCAAGCTAAACAAAGATACGCATTATCAGTATGTGTATGGTCGAGCAGCGCATGATTTCTACCTGACACATACAGCTTCAATCGTTCCGCCAGATAATACGCTGGAGCAAACCAGCACAGTTGATCATATCTTCGGGATGAACAATTGGAGTCCGTGTAAAGACCATTTTGACCCACGGGTTGTTAGTAAGATAGTCCGCAAACAGATCAAGGAAACAGCGATGGAATTAATTGATCAGGTAGGAAGTGCGGGCAAAAGTCTATTCAATCAGCAAGGAGGAATGTGATGAAAATAAAGAGAATAGGTTTGTTAACTGGCGGCGGTGATTCACCAGGAATTAATGCCGTAATCCGTGCTGTTGTACGGCGTGCGTGGAAAGAGAAGATCGAAGTTCTCGGTTACACTAACGGTTGGTCTGGCCCATTGGAGAAGGAAGCGCTAATATTGGACCGTGCAAGCACTTCGGGAATACTCCCAGTCGGTGGAACGATCTTAGGCAGTTCGCGCACTAATCCATTTAAAATCGACGGGGGACCGCAGAAGCTCATCTCCAATCTTCGCAGTGATCAGATTGACGTTCTGATCGCTATTGGTGGTGATGATACTCTCGGTGTAGCTCACCGCTTAGTTGAGTATGGCATACAAGCAATCGGAATCCCTCAAACAATCGATAACGATCTGGCATTGACCGATTACTCAGTCGGTTTCTTTTCGGCATTAGCTACGATCACTGACGCACTAGATAAACTTCATACCACTGCTTATTCCCATCACCGTGTATTGATTCTCGAAGTAATGGGTCGTGAGAGTGGTTGGTTGGGATTATTAGGCGGGTTGGCTGGAGGGGCAGATATTATTCTCATCCCGGAAATTCCATTCTCGGTTAGCTCCGTGTACGACCAGATCAACGAGCGGAAAGATCGTGGAAAACACTTTAGTATCATTATTATTTCGGAGGGGGCCACTCTAAAAGAGTTTACCGAGCAGACACTACAAGAGAAAGAAATCGATGCATTCGACCATGTCAAACTGGGAGGAATCGGTAATTCGTTAGGACGAGAGCTTAATAAATTCCTCAATCTTCCTGCCCGGGTAACGACATTGGCTTATTTACAACGAGGAGGAGTTTCCGATCCGTTTGACCGAATACTTGCCACCCGATTCGGAGTGGCAGCAGTTGAATTTGCTTGTGATGGCCTATTTGACACAATGACCGCGTTACAAAGTAACGATATTGTACCGGTCAAGCTGGCCGATGTTCTGGCTGCCTCACCGCGGAAAATCGATAGCAAAAGCAAACTGATTGAACTCTCTGCGTTATTTAACTGACCAGTGCGCATCCTCCATATTAGGTAATAACATAGATCGATCAACTCAACATTACTGCTTTTCTGGTCGACCTGTAAGTTCACTATCAGCAAAAAAAGATATTGAACTTGACAACGCTCTCACCATAGGATAACATAAATATGCTTTTAGCAAACAACGCACGAGAGTGCTAATTCACCAAAAACTGATCTTTGACTTGACAAAACACAAATTATTGGATAGCATAAATATGCTTTTAGCAAACAACGCACGAGAGTGCTAATTTTAACAACACTAAGGAGGTGGCCAAATGAAAATAAGGCCATTAGGAAAGCGAGTTCTAGCCAGGAAGGTTGAAGAAAAAGAGAAGAAAACTGCTGGTGGAATCGTATTACCAGAGAGCGTCAAAGACGACAAAATAGTCCGTGCTAAGGTGCGGGCAATCGGCGACGATGAAGCGATCACAGTCAAAAAAGGCGATGAAATAATAGTTGCCAGCTTCGCTGGTACTGAGATGGAGCTTGACGGAGAAAAACTCATCCTTGTCAAGCACGACGACATTCTTGCAGTTATTGAATAACATTTACATTAGAAGGAGAATATATCAATGGCAAAAGAAGTATTGTATGGCGAAGAAGCTCGCCGTAGGATGAAGAAAGGAATCGATAAACTAACAGATGCTGTGCGCATCACCCTTGGGCCGCGCGGACGGAACGTCATTCTCGACAAGAAATTTGGCTCTCCAGACATCACTAATGACGGTGTGACGATCGCCAAAGAGCAAGAGTATGAAGATGAATTTGAGAATATGGGAGCACAACTTGTAAAAGAAGTGGCCAGCAAAACCAATGATATTGCTGGTGACGGAACGACTACAGCGACAATCCTTGCACATGCAATGATCGAAGAAGGGTTTAAAAATCTCGCTGCCGGAGCAAACCCATTAGAGCTCAAACGCGGATTGGAAAAAGCCTCTGACATTATCGTAAAAACGCTGCGCAAGAACAGTCACGAGCTAAAGACCAAAGAGCAGACGGCTCAAGTCGCAACGATATCTGCCAACGATGAAGCGATTGGCAGGATCATTGCTGATGCAATGGAGGCAGTGGGAGAGGACGGAGTTATCACAGTAGAAGACTCGGACACAATCGATACTTACTATGATATAGTTGAAGGGATGCAATTTGACCGCGAATATATCTCCCCGTACTTTGTCACTGATCCTAAAAAGATGGAGGTCGACCTTACAGATCCTTATATTCTAATCACTGATCGAGAGTTAAAGAATGCTGCTGATCTCATCCCATTGCTCGAAAAGATAGTCCAATCTGGCAAACCACTGCTAGTTATCGCCAATGATGTAAGCGGTGAAGCACTGACCACATTGGTAATCAACAAGCTGAAAGGGACACTTATCAGTTGTGCTGTCAAAGCACCTGGATTCGGCGATCGCCGGAAAGCGATGCTGGAAGATATTGCCGTCCTTACTGGCGCAAAAGTTATTGCGGAAGATGCGGGCATGGAAGTTAAATCAACGACACTCGACATGCTTGGCCGTGCTGAGCGGGTTAAGGTTGACAGCGATAATACTACCATTATTGGTGGTAAGGGTTCTTCTAAATCAATCAACGGACGTATTGATCAGATCAATGCTCAGATTAAAACGACTGACTCTGATTACGATCGCGAGAAGTTAGAAGAACGCAAAGCAAAGCTCGCTGGTGGAGTTGCAGTCATCAAAGTCGGGGCAGCCACTGAAACCGAACTTAAAGAGAAAAAGCATCGAATGGAAGATGCTTTGGAAGCAACAAAAGCTGCTGTTGATGAAGGAATTCTCGCTGGCGGCGGAGTAGCACTGATCAATGCTGCCAAGGAGCTTGATTCTCTTTCGCTGGAAGGCGACGAAAAGATCGGTCTGCAAATCATGCGAAAAGCTTTAGATGCTCCAACTCGTCAAATAGCCGATAATGCCGGTGTCGAAGGAGCAGTAGTCGTTGCACGAATCAGAGACGAGAAACCTGAAGTCGGCTTTGATGCCGTATTAAACAAGTATTGTAATATGGTAGAAGCCGGAATCATTGACCCAATGAAAGTAACACGGTCAGCGCTGCAAAACGCGGTCTCGATTGCCGGAATGCTGCTAACCACTGAGGTATTGGTGGCAGAAATAAAAGATAAAGAAGCGGGAGCAATGGCTTCGCACATGCCTCCGCAAATGCCTTACTAAAGTAAGACTAACTATAACTCCCTATTGATTGACAAAAATTTGATCGATAGGGAGTTTTTAGGAATAATGCAGACATGGAATCAAACCTTATTCCGTGCATTAAAATTTTCCTTCCAGTCTCTTTCCTATCTGGTTTAAGTCTTTCTCTTTCCCCTTACCAGAAGCACAAAAAGCCAATATAACAATACGAGTTGTTTAGCCACTCTTAAATAGCATAAGTAATTCAAAATCTATATAATCTACGATAGCTATCTACGCCAAGGAGAATTGTAATGTCAAAATATCATGTTGGAATTGATATCGGGTCTCTTACAGTTAAAATAGTGGCACTGGATGATGACGATCAGGTACAAGCAAAGATTTATCGTCCTTCACAAGGTATGCCGTTACCCGTTGTGAAAGAAGCATTAGAAGAATTATTCACCAAAATTCCACCTGCAGATATCGTTGGTTTTGTCGCCTCTGGTTCAGGCGGAAGGAAGCTATCAAAGATATTAAAGATCAATCATATTAATGAATTAATTGCACAAACAAAAGCAGTGCAACGTTATTATCCCCTGGTACGTACAGTTATTGAAATTGGCGGACAAGATTCTAAACTTCTATTGATCGGTGAGGAAGGAGACCAACTAGTGCTTAAAGATTTCTCACTTAACACACAATGTGCTGCTGGCACTGGCTCTTTTTTGGAACAACAGGCCGACCGACTCGGGATTACCATTGAGAAATTCTCTCATCTTGCAACATTGGCAGAGAAACCACCCCATATCGCTGGACGGTGCGCTGTCTTTGCAAAATCTGATATTATCCATCTTCAGCAAGTGGGAACACCGCTGAATGAAATCTTGGCTGGTTTGTGCTTTGCTTTGGCGCGTAATTTCCGTAGTGATATTGGACGAGGAAAGGACTTTGTTAAACCAATTCTCTTTCAAGGCGGGGTATCCCTCAATCAAGGAATGATCAAGGCGTTTGAGAAGATTCTTGATCTTCAGCAAGGAGAATTGATTATCCCAGAACATAATGTTATGATGGCGGCACTCGGTGCAATCCTAATCGACAAAGAACACCGAAAACGAGAGAATCGTCGGAAGAAGACAGAAAATGATAAACCACAACGAGTTGCCGACAGTTGTATTCAATCTCTTACTGATGCGATCGCCGGACAAACAAACTATCTTCATACTGCGCATGCAAAGTTATCTGTTCCTGTAAAAGCTAATAAGAATTATCGGATCGAGCGCGCGTCTGCCAACGGCCAATTAAAGTCATACTTAGGCATTGATGTTGGTTCGATCAGCACTAAAGCAGTGGCGATCGATGAACAAGGAAGACTTATTGAGCGAGTTTATTTACGCACCTCTGGTGATCCATTAGAAGCTGTACAAAAATGTTTGTCACAATTAAAAGAGTTAGCAGCAACAAAGCTCCGCAATGTCTGCGGAGTAGGTGTGACCGGTTCAGGACGTGAGTTAATCGGTAAATTCGTTGGCGCTGATCTTATAAAAAATGAAATCACCGCACAAGTCCATGCCGCTGTTGCCATTAATCCAGAAGTGGATACGATCATTGAAATCGGCGGGCAAGATTCAAAGTATATTCGTCTGGAAAACGGAGTTGTCGTTGATTTTGCATTGAATAAAGTCTGTGCCGCAGGAACTGGATCGTTCTTAGAAGAACAGGCAGTTCGGCTGGGAATTGCAATCGATGATTTTAGTGCGTTAGCGCTTGACAGTGACAGACCGAATCCATTAGGTGAACGCTGTACTGTCTTTATCGAATCAGACCTGATTCATCACCAACAGCAAGGGTCACCAAAAAGCGATCTCGTTGCCGGACTGGCATACTCAGTCGCTTACAATTATTTAAACCGCGTTGTGGGCGATAGATCAGTTGGCGAACATATATTGTTTCAAGGTGGAGTAGCTGGAAACGCCGCTGTTGTCGCTGCTTTCCGGAATCTACTTAACCGAGAAATAATAGTTCCAGAATATCATGAAGTTACTGGAGCTTACGGTATTGCGTTAATTACAAAAGAGGAGATGAGATGAGTAAAGTAACAAAATTCCGTGGCTTTAAATTGGCAGAAAACGAATATAAAAAAAGGCACTTTTCCTGTAACTTATGCTCTAATGTTTGTGAAATTACCCAAGTGACGCTGAAGGGTGAAGAGCCACTCTATCATGGAGCACGCTGCGACCGATTCGATAACTTTATTGAAAAAGTGAATGTTAATCATCCTGATCTCTTTGCGTTACGGAATCAGATTATTTTCGACCCAGATAATACAGGCTTAGAAGTCAACAAGAGAATATCTTTACTTCCCTATCGCGGGAAGGGCCGCGGTCGCATCGGCATTCCGCGTACACTTGCAATGTGGGATAAATTTCCTTTTTTCGCTGCTTATTTCCGTACACTCGGCTATGAGATCATCCTCTCTCCGATGACAGGGAAAGAGATTGTTCATAATTCAGTCCAGGCAGCAGAGCCGAACATATGTCTTCCCGCAAAGATCACGCATGGTCATGTAGAGACGCTGCTCACAGATGGGGTTGATCATCTCTTTCTTCCCGCCCTAATCGATAGTGATCACGCCAACACTCAGACGCGAACGAATTACACCTGCCCGCTGATCCAAACCCAGCCCGATATTATAAAAAGCCAGTTTGATTTCGCCACTCACCGCGTCAATCTAATAGCAACTCCATTCCATTTCTATAACAACCAGAAAGTTCGGAAAGAATTAACAGAATTGGGGCATAGTCTTATTAGTAATCGAGCAACGGTTAAACGAGCAATTGTTGCTGGATTTAGCGCACAACAAACCGCATATGATGCTCTTCAGCAGCTTGGAAATAAAGCATTGGGCTGCGTGACGGCCGGAAATTTGGGAATAGTTATTTTATGCCGTCCATATAATAGCTGTGATCATGGAATTAGTTTAGAGATTTCAAAAAAACTACGTAAGCTTGGAGCGCTGCCAATCCCTATCGACATACTTCCATGGGTATCAGTAGATGTCGACACAGATTATCCGCATATGCAATGGCACAGTGGTAAACGGATAATTGCTGCCGCTAAGATCATCAAGGAGATGGATAATCTATACGGTTTATATCTCTCGCATTTTAATTGCGGACCGGATTCATTTATCCTTCATTATGTTAAAGAGATATTAAACGGCAAACCATTCCTCAACATTGAACTCGATGAACACAGCGCTGATGCCGGACTCGTAACTCGCTGTGAAGCATTCCTCGACTCACTTGCGTTAGCGAAATCACGCGTAAGTCGACAACAATCCTCTCCTGTACCCAGCCATTCACCGACAGAGATCAAACCAGGTAAGAAGATATATTTACCAAATATGCTTGATCATCATCATGGTATAGAAGGGGCGCTGATCCATTACGGTATCGACGCCGAGACTCTTCCAAAGCCTGATCAAGAGAGCCTTACCCTAGGACGAAAATATGCTACTGGTGGAGAGTGTCTGCCATTCATTATCACCGCGGGTGATTTTATCAAGCTCGTTACACGGCCAGATTTTGATCCGGACAAATCATCTTTATTTATGGCGACGAGCAGTGGGCCATGTCGGTTTTGTCATTATTTTGCCGCGCAAAAATTAATCATCCGCAAACTGGGCATTAAAGTTGATCTTATAACACTCGAATCATATAGTGGTTATGCAATGAAAAGTTTAGGCTCATCCTTCAGGCGAGCGATTTGGAATGGAATAGTCGCGATAGATCTACTGCAGAAATTATTATGGAAGACCAGACCGTATGAAGCAGAAATAGGTAGCACAGATGTAGTATATCAACGAGCACTCAAAGATATTCGCGCCGCACTGATAGATAACGGCCGTACTGGCTTACTTGCATCGTTACCAAAAATTATTGCTCCATTCAAGGAGATAAAGAAAATAGAGGAAGAACGGCCATTGATCGGGATAGTAGGAGAGATATACTTGCGAGTCAATGAATTCAGCAACAGCAACCTGGTACGACTGGTTGAAGAATTAGGCGGAGAAGTACGTGTTGCCCCAATGAGCGAATGGATCGCCTACACTAACTACAAAAAAGTTGGTGACACATGGGAAAAACAGGAGATCAAAGCCCATCTTAAGGCACAACTTGAAAAGAAAGTTCTTACCCATGATGAGCATAAAATCGCCAATCTATTCAAAGAACAATTGGCGCCATATGATCTGGCAGAACCGCTAACAGCGCAAGTCATTCAGAACAGTGCCCCCTATATCTCTGCTTCATATCGGGGAGAACCAGTGCTCACAGTGGGTAAAGCAATTGACTATACTAATCACGGATTTGATGGTATTTTGAATGTTATGCCCTTCTCCTGCATGCCTGGCGCAGTGGTCAATGCTGTCTCTTCGTTAGTAAAAGACGATTATAATCTGCCGTGGCTGAATCTCACGTTCGACGGACAGGAACAGACTAATCTCCGCACGAGATTAGAAGCATTTCTCCATCAGACAGAAGCACACAAAAAGAAATGTTCTGTGGCTATACATTAAAAATCCGGTTCAGAAAAGGTTCGCTGTCGCCTGTCTCTGCTTGTCTGCGTAGCGGAGACGTACAGGCAGGCGTGCAAGTAGACGGGCCTGTCTGTACGTCACGTACAGACAGGTTAACAACTAATTGCTGGACTCTTCCCTCTGTCATTGTGCATACAGTGAAGTAATCTCAATCTTCCTTTCTAGCCGTGATCTCCGTGATCTCTAAACCGTCTGTTTAAATTAGACTGGTCTCTGCTTCTGCAGAGACCGCCGGGCACGTGGCGGTCCGAGGATCTCAGCTAAGATGACAGCATCAATCAAAGTTTGCCGTTGGCGCAGCAGATCTTTAATCTCTTTGCTGCGCCGAACAGGCGAATAGTGCGTAACTCTTTGCCTCTCTTGTGTTGTCAACTTACCTCCTTTACTTCTTGTCGCCAGGCTCTTTCTTATCGGTTGTTTCCGAAATGGAGTCACGCATCGCAGTATCGGCCATGATATTGCGCATGTTATAAAAATCCATTACCCCTAAATTCCCGGCTTTGAATGCCTCAGCTATTGCGTGCGGCACCATGGCTTCGGCATCTACAACTTTAGCCCGCATCTCTTGCACCAAGGCGAGCATCTCCTGCTCTTTGGCCACGGCCATTGCACGTCGTTCTTCTGCCTTTGCTTGCGCAATCTGCTTATCAGCCTCTGCTTGATCAATCTGTAGCTTTGCGCCAATATTCTTCCCTATATCAACGTCAGCGATATCGATCGAGAGTATCTCAAATGCTGTACCGGCATCAAGTCCTTTCCCCAGCACACGCTTTGATATTGAATCAGGATTTTCTAGTACTAATTTATGGGTTTCTGCTGAACCGATAGTAGTGACAATACCTTCTCCAACACGCGCTAAGACCGTTGCCTCACCAGCACCGCCGACCAATCGCTCGATATTGGCACGTACCGTAACCTTTGCTTTGGCCTTGACTTCAATCCCGTCTTTGGCCACTGCCGTCACGATCGGCGTTTCGATCACTTTTGGATTTACACTCATCTGCACTGCATCCAGCACATCGCGTCCAGCAAGGTCGATCGCTGCTGCTTTCTCAAAGGACAATGGTATCCGTGCCCGCTGTGCGGCAATGAGCGCATCTACTACGCGATTCACATTACCTCCTGCCAGAAAATGGGCCTCTAATTTGTCGCTTTCGATTGCTATGCCGGCCTTGACCGATTTGACCATCGTCATCACGATGAGCGCAGGTGGCACTTTCCGCAATCGCATACCGATCAGAGCGCCGATTCCGATCCGCACTTGGGCTGCTATGGCAGCGATCCATAGTCTTACTGGGATGAAGCTGCCGATGATAAGTAGGACAACAACAGCTATTATAATTATCAGTAGGGTTATATCCATTTGCAAAACCTCCAGGTTTGAAAATTTAACTGTTTTGGCGCACGCGCCGTACAATGACGCGTGTACCCTCGACTTTACGTACTTCTACTGCACTATCTTTATCAATAAACTCGCCGTCAGTGACGACATCGACGCGCACACCATCAAATTCTGCGATGCCGACAGGGCGCAGCGGGGTGATTACACGGCCGATCATCCCAACAAGATATGATTGCTCTTGCACTCCTGTATACCCAGCATCGATGCTCTCTGCATGCCGGAGCACAAGCTGGCGGCCGAATATGCTATTTCGTCTCATTGCTTTTACTGCCACAACGGCTCCGATAACGCTGACCACAAAGCCAGCGCCGAGGTAAATTGCCCCCATCTGCGGCGATGGAGCGGCCATGATGATGCTGGCAATAATCCCACCGGCTCCTATCACTCCCAATATGCCGCCAGGAACGAAAAATTCAGCGATCAACAGCGCGATACTAGCAACGAAAAGAAGGAGTATCTCCCAACCGACCAAACCGGCAAAGAGGTGACCGCCAAAGAAGAGGAGAAGTGCCACCGCCCCAATCGGAGCAGTTATCGCCCAGCAGCCAGTCATAACTGCCATCGTTAGTGCTAGCGAACCGAGACTGAATAGGAGTGAACTGACAATGGGATGAGTAACCCAACTGGCAATGTGTTCGAAAAATGCAGGATAGATAACGACCACTGAATATCGCTCTAAGCCATAGTGGCGTAATACCGCTTCTCGAGTTGCAAGAACGTGATCGGCAAGGCGCAAATTCAACGCTTCTTCCGCAGTTAGAGAGAGTATTCTTCCACGTTCAATGACCCCTTCAATTTCGATCCGTGCATCAGCCATTGCCTCCACTAATACTGGGTCTCTGCCTGTCGCTTCTGCTGCCGCGCGTAAGCGGGATTTCCAATATGACAATACTTTCTCATTTAATGGGTGCGGTTCGGCTGCTCCGATCGTTGATCCTGGAGCCATCACCACATTAGGAGCGGAGATTGTAATCAGCACACCGGCAGAGGTAGCTTCACGGGTGACGAAACTGATCACACGACGAACAGGACTCGCCAACATTGCTGCGCCGATATCTATCACTGCATCAAGCCGCCCTCCAGGGGTATCGATCTCAACAATGACAGCACGAGCATTTGCTTGCGCTGCTTTACGCAACACGCGGTTGACAAAACCAGTTACCCCCCAATCGATGACTCCACGGATGGGAATGATATAGACACTGTTTCCAGATCCACTTTCACCAGATCCGATTATTATGCCAGAGAGCAATCCAGTGATAGCAAACAGGATACAGATTATTCCTACCAGCATCTTCTTTCCCATTTTCCCCTCCTTGTTGACCAAGATGGAACATATAACCAGATATTTAATCGGTTAATCTCTTATTCATTATATACCATAATCGGTAAATGTCAACTATACAAACTCTTGTTAAAGGATATGCAGTTCGGATATCTTACGAAAATGGTGGCCGTAAACCGCAAGTGTAAGGGCCAAAGAAAGCAACTTGGGGCGGCGAAAAAGCGTCCAGAACAAGAGTTTCCAGTAGTGATTTCGTTCCTTGCCAATGAGACCCAGATGAAAGACGGAACGGAAGAAACCCAGAACATGCCAAGATTTCAGCGGAGAGCGGGTCTTTGGTAGTTTATACTCGCGCAAGAAAGTTTTGATGCGGCGATAGTAATGCTCAGGAGAATAGATCTGTTGTAAGATATTCTTGTATCCGATCCGCAACGCATCAATGCCCATGGTGGGGATAATATTCGTTGTTCCATCTACATTGTCCCCTGACATTCTACCGAGCAGACGGTCCTCTCTCTTTAGACGTTCGTAAAGTCTTGTGCCAGGCGGAGCTTGCAGCAAACCGACCATCGCCGTTACAATCCCACTGTTCTGAATAAAATTAATTTGCCGCTGGAAGATGGAACCCGTGTCATTGTCAAAGCCGACGATGAATCCCCCTTGCACCTGTAATCCGGCTCGCTGAAGGCGTTTCACATCTTCGACCATGTCCCGGTCTTTATTCTGTCCCTTATTGCATTCAGTTAGACTCTCTCTCTCCGGCGTCTCGATTCCGACAAAGATCGTCTGGAAGCCTGCCTGAACCATCATCTGCATCAAT
Source organism: uncultured Thermotogae bacterium (assembly GCA_964582575.1). Classification (GTDB taxonomy): domain Bacteria; phylum Bipolaricaulota; class Bipolaricaulia; order UBA7950; family UBA7950; genus UBA7950. Next base: position 5,358 of record CAZORT010000006.1, on the reverse strand, counting down.
CCCTTATCGTCGGCCAGATCGATTGAGACTTGAGCATTGAACGACATTCCTTTCTTGCCTTTTTGCCATTCAATTAGTGCCGGTAATAACTCTCTCTTGAGGCATCTCTTGTTCCCAATGAGGTTGTCATCAACAAAGAAGACGTTTCCCTGCCACCCCAGTTTATGGAGATTGTCCAGTTCAATAATAATCTGCTCGGCGCTCTTTGTGCGTGACCGGTGTCCGAATAACGTCGTCACATTACAGAACTCACAATTATAAGGACAACCACGAGAATACTGGATACTCATCGAAGCATATCGGTCTAAATCGACTAATGACCACAAGGCGCTCGGTGTCTTGCGAAGATCAGAGAACTCAGTCGTTGTGTAAATCCGCTTGGTATTTCCCTTTTCTAAATCTGCCAGAAAGGAAGGGAGGGTCATCTCTGCTTCATTGAGAACAAAATGATCAACCTCTGTAAATTCCTCATATTCGCTAGTGAAGAGTGGTCCTCCGGCGACGACCTTGACATTTGCTTCTTTACATCGGGCAATAAGTCGATGTGCCGATTCTCTTTGCACGACCATCCCGCTAATAAACGCGTAATCAGCCCATGCCAAGTCTGTTGCGGTGAGCTTTGTCACATTAACGTCAACTAACCGCTTTTCCCATTCTAACGGCAGCATCGCAGCGACTGTCAACAAGCCAAGTGGTGGTAATGAAGCTTTCTTACGGATGAATTTAAGTGCGTACTTAAAACTCCAAAATGTATCTGGAAACTCAGGATAAAGTAACAGTACATTCATCGAAACACCTTCCTGATCGACCTCTTATACTTTCAGTATACTTATATTATACTAATCAGTGGGGTTGAGCAACAGACTGCGGCAGGTGAAAAGGTGGCCCGCTGCATGATAAGATATAGATTGTCAGCGACTGACTAACCATCTATAATATCACGCTGAAATGATTGAGCAAAGGCTTACAAAGGCAATGATCGGAGTCCTTTTTGGTGGAGATTCAACGGAAAGAGAAATTTCGTTGCTCTCAGGCAGCGCTGTCCTTGCTGCGCTGCAAAGAAGTGGATATCAGTCTCGTGCTGTTGAGATAGCATCTCCTGATGATCTTATTCCCGGCTTACGCGGGATAGAAATAGTATTTATCGCTCTTCATGGAGGGAGGGGTGAAAACGGAGAGATACAAGGACTGCTCGATGTTATAGGCATTCCGTACACAGGTTCATCAGCACAGGCAAATGCACTGGCAATCAATAAAGTACGGGCAAAGGCGATCTTCCTTGCAGCCGGAATCCCTACCCCGCGTCACTCTGTTTATACTGACGGCGATCTTGCATGTTGGAGTAAAGAGATAGTCGCTAAATTAAATCTACCGATTGTTCTCAAGCCATATGATCAAGGGTCGAGTATCGGAGTAAAACTTGTAACGACGGAAGAAGAGGTCAAGATCGCTGCAACCGTTATTCTTCGTGAGTTTGGATCTCTCTTTGCCGAAGAATTGATCATTGGACGTGAGCTTACTATTGGCATACTCTCAATTAAAGGTAAAGATACCGCGCTTCCAGTACTGGAAATTCGTCCACAGAATGCATTCTATAGTTATGAGGCCAAATATGTTCCGGGCAAGGCGGAGTTTCTTCTCCCCGCGCCACTGCCTCCTCCTCTTACCGAATACGTACAACAAGTAAGCTTAAAAGCACACAACATCCTTGGATGCTCAGGCTTCTCGCGCGTCGATCTGCGCCTTGCCGAAGATGGAACACCCTATGTCCTCGAAGTCAATACCATCCCGGGAATGACTCACCGCAGCAACTTAGCGCGAGCAGCGCTGGCAGCAGGTATTGAATATACGAGGTTGGTGGAACTGATGTTAGCAACGGCGATTGAGCAATATGAGACCCAAAACGTGGCATCCGGCAATAGTTACCTATGTGGTTAGCTGTTAATGACAGAAAAAGCGAAATTATTGCAAACGGGTGGCTCTTGGGATATAGTTAGTAAATATGAAATCTGGGCCGGATGAAAAATTTCCTGTTATATGTCGGCTAAAGAGAAGGAATGACTTTAAGCGTATCTACGAAGAAGGGGTTTTTATAAGAGGACATGCGTTTGATTTTCACCTTCTTGCGCGTACAAAAGAGAGCTTGCCGCGTATTGGGATATCTCTCTCTTCAAAATGGGGCGGTGCAGTTATCCGTAATCGGACCAAACGATTGATTCGTGAGACATTTCGCCATGATAAAGAATTCTTTACCGGCTATGATATAATAGTACATCCAACTTGGCGATGCAAAAAGCTCTCCGCTGCCGAAATAAAGCAAGCGCTGCGGAATGATTTTGCATTGGCAACGAACGTATTCTCACAACAGAGAAACGACCGTATCTTACCTTAGAGCAATAGTTCAGCAGATGATGGAACGATAAAAACAAAGAGAGATTCCGATCGACCTGCACAAGGTTGGGTTCATCGATCTGTATGTCAACATAATAAAGGAGGTGGTTCCTCAATGACAGATAGAGCAATTAAATTATATTTAGATTGAGGAACCAGATAAATAATGACAAATAGCGACCAAATTTTATTTACCAAAGAAGGGTATGAATTGATGCAACAGGAGATGGACAGCGTCAAGAAGATCCTTTATGAGGAGATCCCGGAAAAACTAAAAATAGCAAAACTTCATGGAGGAGAACAGCGTGAAAATAAGGAATATATCTATCTCCAAAGCGAACAGGATTATTACGCACGAGAGCTGAAACGGCTGACTTCTGTATTGGATCAAGCCAAGATTATCTCTGATGATGAAATATCACAAGAAAAGATCAGTATTGGATCGAGAATTGTGCTCCAGGATCTATCGATCAAAGAGAGTGGTAATTTTACTCTTGTAAGTTCTGCTGAAGTCGATCTGGAACGGGGGAAGATTTCAGTTGATTCTCCGGTCGGACGTGCTCTTCTCGGCAAAAAAGAAGGAGATACAATTCTCGCCAATGTGCCTTCCGGAAAGGTTCGCGTTAAAATATTGAGTATCCTCCGTCAATGACAATCGATCCATTAATCGAAAATAGAAACAAAAAATTAGCCTGGTGGCGCAGTCACAATATAGATCCGTATCCGCTACGTTGCAGGAAAATCGTTTCTATTGAGCAAATTCATACTTGCTATGGTTCATTAACATCTGGCGAAGCGAGTAAAGAGAAGACGGATATTGCCGGACGAATTACTGCAATGCGCCATATGGGGCAAGGCTGTTTTCTCGATATAGTTGATGACGGCAGTACACTGCAAGTATATGCCTCTAAAACTGATGTTGGAGAAGCAGAGTACCAACTCTTTCTTGAATTGGATATCGGTGATTTTATCGGAGTAAGCGGGTTTATATTCCGCACACGGCGTGGCGAATTAACGATTAAGGCAAAAGAATTTACCCTGCTATCTAAAGCGTTGCGCCCTCTTCCCGAGAAGTGGCATGGTCTGCAAAATGTGGAGATGAGATACCGCCATCGATCACTTGATTTGATAGCCAACGAGAAAGTACGAAAGAGATTCATTTTACGTTCGGAGTTTATCCGCGTAATCCGGCAGTACTTACATGAACAGGGGTTTATTGAGGTAGAGACACCTATTATGCAGTTATTATACGGCGGCGCAGCGGCGCGACCGTTCATTACACATCATAACGCTCTTAATATTGATCTTTACCTGCGTATTGCCAAAGAACTGTATTTGAAGCGATTGATAATCGGTGGATTTAAGCGCGTATATGAATTGGGCAAAGACTTTCGTAATGAAGGAATCTCCACCAAACATACGCCAGAGTTTACCATGTTGGAAGTTTATGAGGCCTACTCTGATTATGAAGGGATGATGACGCTTGTCGAAGATTTGGTCGTTCACAGCCTCCTCTCCACGATCGGCGTAACTCGTATTACTTATCAAGGGAAAGAGGTCGATTTCACCCCTCCATGGAGATGTGTGAAAATAGAAGAGATCATTGAGCAAACCGTTGGTTTTACCGTCACAGGACGTGATGCAGCAGAGATTCATAGTGATGCAACAACATGTGGAATAGAGGTACCACCCCTCTCCCGCGGAAAATTAATCGAGTTTCTGTTCGACAAGTATGTAGAAGTAAAGTTGATCAATCCAACGATTGTTAAAGATTATCCGATCGATATATCTCCCCTGGCCAAGGAAAAACCCGAGGAAAAGGGAATCACGGAACGCTTTGAGCTCTTTGTCTGCGGCATGGAGATCGCCAATGCATTTACCGAACTGAATGATCCGATAGAGCAACGAGCCAGGTTTATAAAACAACAAGCGCAGCGAGCAACTGGTGACGATGAAATGCCACCAATCGATGATGATTTCTTGTTTGCGCTTGAACATGGAATGCCCCCTACCGGTGGAATTGGGATTGGAATCGATCGCTTGGTGATGATAGCCTCTGATGCTCCGTCGATCAGAGATGTAATTCTCTTTCCTACGTTAAAACATAAACCAAGGACGTAGACAAGTGAAAAGAATAATCGCTAAAACAGACGAGTGGGCGCAGCTAATAGGAGAACGGATACATCAGTGGGACATTGTTCTGCTGGAGGCGATCAGTGAACATCCGACCTTGCGCCGATTCCCTTTTATGTGGATTATTCTTACCTTGTTAGGAGATGGCTACGCTTGGGCGATGATATCGGCAGCGCTGCTCTTATTCGGCCGACCGTTAGATCAAATATTCGTCTCAATTGGACTTAGTATAACAGCGGTAAATATAGTTATTTTTCGCTCCCTTAAGGTGCTCTTTAGGCGCGCAAGACCGGTATATATGACAGTAAGTTTGCGCGCGTTATCAATAGATCAGTTCTCATTTCCTTCTGGACATACCTGTGCGGCATTTGGGCTTGCCTTTATCTTCTCCTATTTCTATCCGTTGCTTATCGTCCAGGTAACGGTATATACAGTTGCTATACTGATCGGCTTATCGCGGATCTATGTCAAAGAGCACTATCCCAGCGACGTGATTGGCGGTGCATTATTAGGTCCGGTAATCAGTTTTCTTTTCTTACCTCTCTCAATGAGGATCTTTATGTAAAGAGGGTTTAAGGTAATTATGAAGTTGAGAAGTTAGGAAGTTAGGAAGTTGGGAGATCAGAAGAAATTATATAGAACGTAATAAATAGTTACATGTATTTTCTGTAGAGGTTCTGTACTCGGGGTCGTCTCTGACCCCGAGGTCGGGCTCAGGGACGAGCCCGACTACTATTGAACCCGCGGGCTCGCCAAGGTGAGCCCCTATAATGAATGTGCGTAACTACTCAGGGGGTCAGAAGTCAGGAGCCAGAATCCAGAAGAAAACAGTAC
>CAZORT010000005.1:0-21580 GCA_964582575.1 uncultured Thermotogae bacterium | reverse complement strand
CGAGTACAGAACCCCTACAGAAAATACATGTAACTATTTATTACGCTCTATATATTTATGCAATTTCAGCAGTTTGTAAATTTGTACTGCACCTATCGATACAGGTATAATCTATCTGCTATGTTAACTAAACTGTCAACGGAGGTTTCTTTTGCGAGAGTTTACCAAGCGAGTGTTGGAGCGAGCCTGCGCAGCAGGTGCTACGTTTGCCGAAATACGGATCGTAGATCGGCGAACAGAGAGTATAGAGGTCAAGAATGGGTCTCCTGAAGCGATCAGTAACAGGAACAGTTATGGTTGGGGTCTACGAGTAGTCGTTGCCGGCGGATGGGGGTTTGCCGCTAGTTTTCGCGTTGAAAAGGATGAGATAGATAGAATCGTTAATTTAGCGGTTCAGATAGCACGTGCAAGCGCAACGAACAAAAAAGAAGATGTTAGATTGAGCTTGGGGGAGAAGATTCAACAAACCTATCGGACGCCGCTTAAGATTGACCCATTTACGGTTCCTCTTACGCAGCGGATCGATCTACTCCTTGCCGCCGAGAGCTATTTGCGGCAAGAGAAAGGAGTGCAGATATCACAAGCATTTATGACTCTCTTCGGCGAGAAAAAGTTCTTCGCTAATAGCGAGGGGAGTTACATTGAGCAAGAGATAATCGAATGTGGTGCCGGGATAACTGCCAGAGCTATTAAAAACGGAGAGATGCAGGTGCGTTCCTATCCTAACTCATTCCGCGGCAACTTTACTACAGGTGGATATGAGTTTATTGAGGCGCTACAGTTAAGTGAGAATGCTCCTCGTGTTGCCAGTGAGGCGGTGGCTCTTCTCTCAGCACCGCAATGTCCATCCAAAGAGACGACACTGATCATCGATGGATCTCAATTAGCATTGCAAGTCCATGAATCGTGCGGCCATCCAATTGAACTTGACCGTGTCTTTGGCAGTGAAGCAAGTTATGCTGGGACGAGTTTTCTTACCACAGAGAAATTAGGTAATTTCCGTTACGGCTCAGAGATCGTAAATATCATCGCTGACGCTACCGTTCCTGGTGGACTGGGAACGTTTGGGTTTGACGATGAAGGGGTGCCAGCTCAACGGACACAAATTATCGATCACGGGCTATTCGTTGGCTATCTCACATCACGTGAAACAGCAGTTAAGTTAGGGCAGTTGAGTAATGGGACGATGCGCGCTGACGGCTGGAATAATATCCCGTTGATTCGTATGACAAATATCAACCTCCAACCCGGGGAGTGGACATTCGATGATATGATTGCTTCTACTGAAGAAGGACTTTATGTGGAAACAAACCGTAGTTGGTCAATTGATGACCGCAGACTTAACTTCCAGTTCGGCACGGAGATCGGGTGGGAGATCAAAGACGGTAAGCGGACAGGGATGGTTAAAAACCCAACTTATACTGGAATTACACCGCAGTTTTGGGGTAATTGTGATGCTATTTGCAATGAGGCGCATTGGCAGATGTGGGGAACACCTAATTGCGGCAAGGGAGAACCAGGGCAGACAGCCCATGTTGGACATGGAACTGCGCCGGCTCGATTTCGTAATGTGCGAGTAGGAGTAATGAAATGACAAATATCAATCAGATGCTCACTGAAGTTTTACAGTCTTCCCGTGCAGAGCAGACAGAGATTCTCTATATTGGCCAGGACTCCGCTCTCACCAGATTTGCTAACAATTATATTCACCAGAATGTGAGTGAGCGTAATGGCTCTGTTTCCATTCGGGTTGTTATCGGGAAGAAGATCGGATCAGCCTCTACCAATCAATTAGATAAAAAGTCATTGCGTCACGCGGTGAAGCGAGCAATAGAGATTGCCAATGCACAATGCGAAAATCCGTATTTTCAGTCTCTACCCTTGCCGACACCGTATCAAGAGATCAAAACATATGTCAGTTCTACAGCGGAATTTACCCCGCTGCAGCGAGCGCAAGCTGTGACAACGATCGTGAAATTGGCAGAGCAAAGTAATCTTATTGCCTTTGGCGCGATCTCTACGGAAACTATGGAGATCGCAATTGTCAATTCGCTGGGGGTAAATACTTATCACCGAGGTACCAGCGCAGATCTTAATTTAGTTATTAGCAGTGAGGATGGTGGTCCATCTGGCTATGCTCATTACTTAACCCATGATGTCACTAAGATCGATACCGTTGCTCTAACTGAGCTGGCGATCGATAAATGCTTACGGGGGAAAGACCCGATTCCATTTGAGCCAGGAGAGTATGTAGCGATCCTTGAGCCTTCTGCTGTCGAGGAACTTGTTTCTTTCCTCAGTTATCTGGGGATGGGTGCATTAGCGCTGCAAGAGAGACGGAGTTTTATGGTAGATAAATTGGGAAAACAGATTACCGGAAAGAATATTACTATTTGGGATGATGGTCTCAATCCTCAAGGGATGGCGATGCCATTTGATTTTGAAGGTACAGCAAAAGAGAAGGTCAGTCTGATCGAAAAAGGAGTGGCCAAAGGGGTAGTCTATGATTCTTATACTGCCGGTCGCGAGCCGGGGAAAAGGTCTACCGGTCATGCTCTTCCTGCCCCAAATAGTTCTGGCCCCATGCCTCTCCATCTCTTTATGGAAGAAGGAGATTCTTCTTTAGCAGAGATGATCGCTTCCACAGAGCGGGGTATTTATGTAACTCGCTTCCATTACACTAATCCAGTTGAACCGATGAGTACCACGATAACTGGCCTTACGCGGGATGGAACGTTCTTAATCGAAGAGGGAAAGATTATCGCTTCCCTTGGAACCTTGAGGTTTACCGACAGTATATTGAAAGCTCTCTCACATGTTTCTCAGATATCAAACGAGACGGTCCTTACAGGTAGTCTCTTTGGCAGCAGCCGCGTGCCAGCGATAAAGACCGATCGTTTCATGTTTAGCGGCACAGCAGAGCGGGCATAGTAAGTAAGATGGCAGAGCGAAAGCGAGCACGCGAACTGGGCGTTATCATTGGCTCACTTACGCCCGGCCAGTTAAATTCGATCACAGATGTACCAGGGGTCGAGGTGGGGCATCTTTCGCTCTGTTACGGTGAAGGGAAGTTAATTCCAGGAACAGGGCCGGTACGAACTGGCGTTACAGTGATCAAGCCTCATCCAGGGAACCTTTTTTTGCATAAAGTTCCTGCTGCTGTCCATGTTATTAATGGATTTGGTAAAACGATCGGATTGGTGCAGATCGTTGAATTGGGAGTAATTGAAACGCCAATTGTCCTTGTCAGTACTCTATCTGTTGGATTGGCGGCAGATGGTCTTATTGAATATATGCTGTGCCAGAACCCTGATATTGGGGTGACGACTGGCTCAATCAATCCAGTCGTTGGAGAATGTAACGATAGTTTTTTAAATGATCTGCAAGGCCGGCATGTTAAACAGGAACATGTTATTGCTGCGCTATCATCGACTTCTTCCGGGCCGGTGGAAGAGGGATCAGTCGGCGCTGGCGTGGGAATGTCCGCCTTTGGCTATAAAGGGGGAATCGGCACATCATCGCGAATAGTCGGTGACTATACTATCGGCGTACTGGTGCTCGTTAACTGCGGTCGTAAAGAGGAATTGATGATCGCTGGCTCACCTGTCGGTGCTGCCCTTTCCAAGATACCGACAACGGTAGATAATGACGGATCGATCATGATTATTATTGCCACTGACAGCCCGCTATCGTCACGCCAATTAGGGAGATTGGCCAAACGTGCGACACACGGATTGGCGCGGACTGGCGCTAATTCAGCCCATGGAAGTGGCGATATCGTGATCGCTTTTTCTACTGCGGAGCATATCCCTCATTACACACTGAATCGAACGATAAAATTGACTGAATTGCACGAATCAAGCCCAGATATCTCCCGCCTATTCTGTGGAGTAGCTGAAGCGACAGAAGAGGCGATCGTAAATGCATTATTTACTGCGCAGGGAGTCATTGGGCGGGATGGAAATCAACGGTTAGGATTACCGATCAGAGAGACTCTGGCAATAATTGCCAGCAGAAATAAAGAGGAGGATTATAAATGCAAATAGGAAAGTTACCCCGTAAAAGAATCGCTGCTTTACCAACGCCTCTCTATGAACTTAAGTCATTGAGCAAGAAGCTGGGCGGACCACGGATATTCATCAAACGCGATGATCTTACTGGTCTTGCTTTTGGCGGGAACAAGGCACGTAAGTTGGAATTTATTTTTGGTGATGCAATTGAGAAAGGAGCAGATACAGTACTTACGATAGGAGCGTTGCAGTCGAATCATGCTCGGATGACAGCGGCAGCCGCAGCACAGTTTGGATTCCGCTCCGTTCTCTTTCTGCGGGGCAAAGAACCAAGTACATATAAAGCGAACCTTCTCCTTGATCGGCTATTGGGAGCAGAGATTGAGTTTATCGACACTGATGATCGTAAGGAGATAATGCAACGGATGGAGGAGGCTGCACAGCAATACAAAGAAGAGGGATGTAATCCATATATCATTGCTGCTGGTGGTTCGACACCAATCGGGTGTATAGGTTACTATGTGGCAATGACAGAGATACTTACCCAGGTTAATGAGCTGGGTATCCGTATTGACCATCTTCTTCTTAGCAGCGGTGGCGGCGGTACTTCAGCGGGAATCGTGTTGGGAGCAAAAGCGCTCAATTTCGCGCTCAATGTAATTGGGATCAGCGTGTCGCAGTCAACCGACTACGTTATCGAGCGGGTCTGCCAGTTAGCAGCGGAGACGGCCGCTAAAATAGGACAGCAGCTTAGTTTTTCGCCGTCTGATATTGAAGTTTATGATCGATACGTTGGTGCTGGTTATGCCATTCCCACCCCGGAAGGACTCGCTGCAATCCGACTCGTTGCACAAACAGAGGGGATTCTTCTTGATCCAGTCTACACGGGCAAGGCAATGGCCGGTTTAATCGATCTGGTCTCTAACGGCCGATTTCAGCGTGATGAGATAGTCCTCTTTGTACATACTGGCGGAATGCCCGCACTCTTTACTGATGAAAGATTATGGGATGAATAAGATGATCTTTGGTGCAAGTACTCTTGCATTCTTTCACAAGCAGAACTGTACATGGGAAACAGTAGTGGGGGCGACAGAAAAGATCACTTCGCTTAACCTTGGTGTGGAGATATGGACTTCTCAGCATCATGCAGGGCTGATTCTCTCTGGTGCAGATTACTCGGTCTTCCAGTCGGTGGCAGTTGATGCACCATTCATCTCGATGCATACCCAGCTTGACAGGTGGGATCGACACGCACTCCATAAAGAGATAGATCAGTGTGCAGCACTTGGCGTTACTACTCTTGTTCTCCATAACGTGACGCTCAATTGTCATCATTCTTCTTTTAAGCCAGATTACCCGGAGATAGTGCGTTTGGCAGAAATAGCACGTGTTTATGGACTTAGACTGGCGATTGAAAATAGTAAAGATGATCTGTGGTTCCTTGATCAGATACTTGATCGTATCGGAGATGACCCGCAAAAGACGAATATTGGGGTCTGCATTGATATTGGCCATGCTTATATGTCGACAGATGCAGGGCGCCAACCGGTCCGTGCTTATCTTGAGCGATATAAAGATCAATTGATCCACCTCCATTTGCACGATAATGACGGGGAAGAAGATCTCCATCAGATACCAGGCGAAGGGACGATCGATTGGCGAGGGGTAGTGGAGACGATCGATCAGATAGGTTATCGCGGACAAGCAGTCATTGAGCTTCATGCGCTGGATGATCCGATTGTTGAAATAAGACGAGCAACACGCTTTTTTGCGCATCTTATCTCTTCTTAAAGAAAAGGAAGCTAAGCATTTACATAGTTCCTTGACGGTAATGGATTATTAAAGTATAGTTTTTAAGAATAAGTTTTATTTTTTAAAAAACGTACGAGGTGGTTGTCATGTGCAAGAAAAAATACTTAATGAGAGAGAAGAGAATAAATGTGATCTTCACCATCGCACTCTTTGCGCTGATATTGATTATGGCATTTGGATCAGGCGCGGCTGCTGCGGACGATAGACTGGAAATTGTAGTCAGTTTCGCCGTCTTATATGATTTCGTGACATTCATTGGTGGTGATAGGGTCAATGTCTCTACGATGGTGGAGTTTGGTGGCTGCCCGTGTTGCTGGGACATAGCGCCAAGTGATATCAAGAAGCTTGTCCGCGCTGACATGTTTATCCACCTCTCTAATCTTGTTGATCTGTGGATCGATACAGTAATTGCCGCGGCGGGAAATCCTTATCTGGTCGTCGTTGAATCGGCAAAAGGGATACCGATACGGTTTAGTGGGGGAGTAGGAGACCCGCATCTGTGGCTTGACCCAATCAATGCCAAGTCAATGGTCAACACGATCATGTTTGCGTTGATTATGGCAGACCCAGCTGGCGAGTCGCTTTATGTGGAGAATGCAACTCGGCTGCAGCGACAATTGAGCGAACTGGACAAAGCCTTCAGAACAAGGTTGGCCGATCTTCCTCTGCGAGAGTTCATCGTCTTTCACCAAGCACTCGATTACTTTGCCGCGAGGTACGGCCTTGTTTCCCATCCTCTCGTTAGGTTTGGGTTTGACAGACCATCACCGGGAAGGATCGTTGAGTTGGTCCGTATTGGCCGTAAGCTTGGGATACGGTATATTTTGACCGAAGACTTAGGGAAGGGACCATTTAAAACCCTTGCAGATGAGATCAACGCCGAAACATTACTCTTTTATGCCTCCCCGGTTAGTCCGCGGGAGGAAGGTGAGGAATTGAGCGCCTATGTGACAATGATGTACAACTTTCTCGATAATCTTGTGCGTGCATTAGGAGGTCAAAAATAACACAGCCGGTTATTCAAGTCAACGAACTTTCGTTTAATTATCCCGCCTCTCCGCTTGTGTTGGAAAATATCTCGTTTACTGTTACGCGAGGAGATGTCCTCGGCTTGATCGGCCCAAATGGAGGGGGCAAAACGACCCTGCTGAAGTTGCTGTTGCGGCTTCTCCCATTGCAGCGAGGGACGATTGAGCTTTTCGGCCGGCCGCTGGCTCAATTTAAAGAATGGCATCGCATCGGCTATCTCAGCCAGAAGATGTGGAGTTCTGATCGTAATTTTCCGGCATCAGTGGAAGAGGTCGTTGCCAGCGGAAGAGTGCAGCAGCGCGGGCTGCTGCGACGTCTGCATGCGCGTGATCGGCAGAAGGTGAAAGAATCGCTGGAACGGGTTGATATGATGGCATATCAGCAGCGTAATATCGCGCAACTATCTGTCGGTCAACAGAGACGAGTCTTTTTAGCGCGAGCACTCGCCAGTGAAGCAGAACTCCTTTTATTGGATGAGCCGACCTCGGCGATGGATCCGGGAATTCAAGAAGATTACTACCATCTAGTCGAGCAGCTAAGTAAAGAGCAGGGGATTACCATTGTGCAGGTGGCGCATGATATTGCCGGAGCAACCGCTCATATTACTCATCTTGCGTGTCTTAACGGTCTTTTGCTCTATTATGGAACGGTAGAAGAGGGTCTGACTAATGGTCTTTTACAGCAGCTATATGGGGAGATGCGTGATACGCTTCTTGGTGAACTGATTGAGTCTCGGAGCAAAAGAGCGTCTGTAATCAAGGAGAGGCGACCCTCTAATGGGAGGTGTGAATACTATAGAACTTGAGATATTTGAGTTTGCATTTATGCGGCGTGCGTTCCTTGCTGGGTTAGTCATCGCTGTTCTCTGCCCCTCAATCGGACTCTTTTTGGTGTTGCGGCGGTATGCATTACTTGCAGAGGGATTAGGACATATTGCATTCGGCGGAGTATCAGTAGGATTTCTTGCGGGGATCGATCCCGTCCTCGGTGCGTTCGGCATGGCCGGAATCAGTGCTATTGCCATTGAGCGATTGCGCAGACAGGGAAGACTCGGAGGCGATACAGCTATCGGAGTTCTCATTGCATTGGGCCTGGCTATCGGAGTAGTTGCCAGCAGTATAGCCGGCGTATTTAATGCCCGGCTGCTCGGATTTCTCTTTGGAAGTATCATCCTTGTTGCTCCCCGCGATCTCTATCTGATCGCAGTTGTTGGAACGGTGATGATGCTTGTTGTCACTCTGTTTGGTAAAGAACTCTTCTACATTTGCTTTGATGAGGAAGCAGCGCTGGCCAACGGACTTCCAGTGAAGTTTTTCACGATGCTGCTCACGATTATGACTGCGATGACCGTTGTCGTTTCATTACGTATCGTTGGAGTGTTGTTGGTCTTTGCGTTGATCATCCTCCCTGTGGCAACGGCGATGCAGATTGCTCATAGTTTCAGGCAAGCACGCCTGCTCTCGGTGCTGTTCGGACTCATCTCTGTTATCACTGGACTGTTCGCTGCTTTTTATCTTGATCTGCCCGCTGGGGGGGCGATCGTCCTTATCTCCGGAGTACTCTTTGTTGTGGTGAGCGGGGGAACAGCGATGATTGCCAAGTTTGCGTACAAAGCATCGTAATTTCATTCACCACGCAGGGGATGAAAAATCAATTTAAATCCGTAGTGATAGCCACTGGAAAGAAGTTGCCTAAACGACGCAAAAAGCGGTAGTCCGTACGAGGTTCTACTATATTTTCCTGCCGCGAAGAAGTGGAACATCAGTTAAAAGTACAACCCACAGATAAAGACTGACTCCTGATATCTGTTTTTTCATTCTGACTTCTGACTTCTAAGTAGTGACCTTCTCATATTAACAGTGAATTTCTACTATGTCGCCATCTTGTAAGATATGGTCGGTAGGAATCTTTTGCCCATCAAATTTTCCTGATCCCCAGATACGGACGAATTTTAGGCGGGTAGAAAATTCACGGTGCACGGCATTGACCGCATCAAGGACAACGCTGCCAACAGGCAAAGAGTATGGCGCGGTAAGGTCTGGGTCTTTTCCAGGCAATTTCGTGTAAATACGCACGATATTAAGTGCAGTGAAGATAGTCGCGGGAAGCTTATCCATTCCCATGCCGGAAATTGTTGATACGGGTAATACTGGAAAGAATAAAGTGAGTTTATCTGCTACATCTGCCACGTATCTTTCTCCGGCTAAATCACACTTATTAATGACGATCTGTGCTGGTACTTCTGCTGTTCTCCAGTCTATTGTATCGCTACGTTTACGCACAAGGAGGGTATGGCGCAGCGACAATTGCTCAATAACCAGTCTTATACCAGCCGCGATATCTTCACTATCCTCATCAGCAGTTACTGCGACTACGATAATTGCCAAATCAGCGTTACGCACTATGTTATAAACCCATGGTTCAGTATACTCAACACTGATCGGTGGCAAATCAATGATCTGAATCGCGATATCCTGATATGCCATCATCCCAGGAACTGGCAAGGTGCTGCTGAATGGATAGTCAGCTACTTTGGGCTTGGCATTGGTAAGGTATGACAACAGGCTCGATTTACCTGTATTTGGTGGCCCAATCAAGACTACTTGGCCCGCTCCTTCACGGTCAATCCTTTCTGGGCCACTGCTGCTACGCCCCTTTTTACTCTTTTCCCCCTGTTTTTTGAGGTTAGCGATGCGCCGCTTGATGTCAGCCTGCATCTTCTCTGTCCCCTTATGCTTGGGGATGGTAATAAGCATCTCTTGCAGCGCATCCAATCTTTCTTCATCAACTGTTGCTGATTTGAAACGCTCACGTGCTTTTATAAAATCAGCGGACAGATTTGCGGGCATTCGTTTCCTCTCTTGATAAACCTTGCTAAATGTAAATTTACTATATTAAAGCGTATCGATTAACCGGCCAATATATCAGCTAAAAGCTCATCTGGTACATCGAAATTGGCAAATACTTCTTGGACATCTTCATTATTATCGAGCGCATCAATCATCTGCAGCAGTCTTTTTGCTTTTTGGCCTTCGATACGGACCGTTATTTTCGGAATCATCGTATTCTCCGCACGTACAGGAACCACATCTATTTTCTGTATCCCCTGCAGGACAGCCATAAATTGTGGTGGCTCACAAATAATCTCGAGCGCTCCGTCTTCTTCATAGACATCTTGCGCACCCAAATCAATAGCCGCCATAATCAGATCATCTTTGTCAATATCTTTTGGTAATTCTTCAACAACAATGAGCCCTTTGCGCTCAAACATCCAGGCTACACTTCCGGTAGCGCCGAGATTCCCCCCATATGTAGTAAATATATGACGAAGTGCTGTTGCAGCACGATTGCGATTATCAGTGACAATGCGAAGTAATATGGCTACGCCGTTTATTCCATATCCTTCGTAATAAGCCTCTTCGTATAAGGCGCCGCCCAGCTCTCCAGTAGCACGTTGGATAGCTTTCTTAATATTCTCTTTGGGGATATTTGCTGCCCGCGCCCGCTCCAATATTTGTGCCAATGCAGCATTGTTATTTGGATCAGGAGAACCAGATCGTGCCTCAAGAGTGATCTCTTTTAGAATCTTGGCGAATCTATCAGATTTTTTCCGATCTTGCCGTTCTTTACGGTGCTTGGTATTAGCCCATTTTGAGTGTCCAGCCATAGTAATACCTTCTTTTATTACCTACGATAACGAGACATTTTATCTTCTTTTACTTTCCAAGTTGTCGTTGCAGCTTATGACTTTAATCTCTGTTAAAAGTTGCAATGATAGCGAAACTAAATTCATTTACCGTTTAGAGTAATATACTCTAAAAAGATAGTTTTGCAAGATTTATCGACGAGATTCCCAGCAGATCATAAGATTCATCAGCGGACAGAGGGTAAGTTAAACCTTCCTTAATCGTCAGGTTCAGGACTGCCCGCCGAAGCCTCGGCGCAGGCGGGACCTGTCTGCGTCGCAACGCGACAGGCAGGCGAGCTCGACTACTATGATCACTCAGGTTTGAGTTTCCAGGTTCACAGTTAGAGGAGAGTGACAAGTGATAGATAATGGTAATGCAAAGAGAGATCGTAAATCTGGCAATCTGAGTAGTTATTTTTACTATTGTCTCTTCAGCATTGCTGATATCCCGCTTGCCTCGCGGGTGCCAACGATGATTTGCCAATCCGGCAGTTCTTCTTCCAACTCACCTTTGATCTGAGCGACATAGCCGGGAATAATCAGCCTTCTGTGGTTTACCCGCTCATTGATACCTGATTTCTTGATATAAGAAGCGATAGTCTCGGCAGTAAATTTACCTGTTGACCATGCAGCAAGGACGCAGAGTCCTTCGGTATCTTGGATACACAGAAAAGACGGTACCTTGCTTGTTTCCATCTCCGATGAGACGGCGAAATAAGTTAAGGCAAAGTTAGTAGTAACAATGATTGGTGCATCTTTATTCGGTTCATTTATTTCGTAGATTTTCTCCTCTACCGTCATCGGACGACGCGGATCAGTATAGATATTCAACCGCTCGACTAAAAGAGGGAAGAGCGAATGACTCTCTATATCGCTTAAGACGATGATCCCGGCGTATTTGGCGATCAAGCCTGCGGCGAGCAAAACTTCTTCATCTTTTTCTTCAGCCAAATAACAAGGGAAAGTGATCGTGGGGAAGCCGAGCAGTCGAAAACCTTGTTTGAGAGCGGCTCTCCGAATGAGGGTCTGGTCTCGTATCGCCTCAACCAGACTCTTTGAACTCGGATCGAGCACTATTTGCTCAAACCCGGCAGAACGTAATTTCTCGACTAATGGCACCAGTTCTTCAATCCCGTCTGCTTTCACACCGATGGGAGTCGTTTTCTCTTTGATCACGGTGATCGCGGCGTCAATATTGGCGGTAGTGATCGGATAGAGGAGTGGTGTGCGGTCACCGCATATCTTCTGTGCTGCATACAGGTGATCGAGTTGCTCCGCAATCAAGACGACCCCAACTTCAGCCGTCTCAGAGAGAGCCTTCTCTACCAAAGCAGTGAATCTTGCTTTATCTCCTGATGCACACCGGAGCGCCAGAAGCTCTGCTCGCAGTTCTTGCCCCACGCGCTTAAATTGCAGTTCTTTGAGCTTCTCTATCTTCGCCGTGACTTCTGTGTCCGTCTCGGTGTCAGAGATGAGCAGGGCAAGGCCGGGAGCATGGAAGAACGTTTTTTCATGCCGGAACATAACCTCCTCTTCACCGATGCTCACTCCCTGTGTTCCAGAACCGATTGCGACTAATTTCATTGGCGGTGCCAACAGGTCTGCTAGCTCTTTTCTTAAACCAGGATCGATGTAAGGGCAAGCATCTGGTTTTACCTTGCCGGCAGCCAGTTTCATCGCAAAGCCAAAACAAGTGGGGAAACCACATTCTTTGCAGTTCGTATTCGGTAGTTTATTCTTGATATCAGTTCCCTTAACTGCCATAATGTGATGCGCTCCTCTTTACGAAAATTCTCCGGCCATTACCGGGTGCTTAACTTTCTCGAGGAACTCGGCAAGCTCGTCAACATCTTTAGCATCTTCTTCCGTAGCTATCTTATCAAGCATTTCCGGCGGTATGGAATCTTTTACTCTCTCTTTTATCTCTTTCGGCATCCATACTACCCGCCGCAAGCCGCCGTCTCCTTGGAGGAATTTGGGCGATCGTATGTATTCCACTCCCATTCCGACATATCCTTCTACCTGCTTCCCTCCGCTTAATTCGCCGGCCATTGAGGAGAAGGGACTGCCGGAAACAGACTCTCCTTCGAAATCCCTTGCCAAGATGCCGATCCCATCAACCTCGGGAATATAGAAAGCAATTGATTCGAAGCAGCCACAGGAAGTATGCGGATTGCCAAATAGGCTGTGTAGACAAAATGTATCGCTGGTCCCCATCGACCGCTCCGCTACCACTTCATTAACACCACTATAAATTATTTTTTCCGTATCCAGAAGTTCGCCTTTTTCTACTACGAACTGCGGGCCATAGGGGTCAATCCTGGAAGCGGCCCGGCCGTCAAACCAGCTTATCGCACCGCAAAGAGAGACACGCTCCGGGGTGATAATACAGACGTGGGTCGGAGCAAAGCTCTGGCAGAGAGTGCAGCCGTAGAATTCAGCTACCGCTTCCTCGGTCAGCCCTCTTACCCGCTCATCCCTCTCTTTGTAAATATTTATAGCAAACGGCAAGAACTCTTCCACTTTCTTTTCGTCGGTGATAAATGTAACTGCTACTTTTTCAATGATCGGCAGCTCGGATGTATAAAGGTATACTAACACCTTGCCTATCTCTTCTAACGAAGTGAGTCCTTTCTTTACCGTATCTTTGCTTATTCTAAGCCAGATATCAGTCCTCTGTGCCATATGCACAAATCCCTCGATATAGTTGCAGTACTGATGGATGCGTCGCTCAAAGACCGGTTCCATATCTTGGTCAAGCTCAGTTCCAGCTAATTCGACCTTAAGTGCCAGAGCGTAGCTACCACCTTCTGCTAAATCTTTGATGTCCGGTCCGATAATTTCAATCTTGCCATGCTCAACCTCGTCCATCTTCTTGATGGTAGCTAATTCAGCTTTTGCTTTTACCTTTGGCCCGCCGAATTCAATATAAAGATCGTCCCGTCTGACTCGCTCTCCTTCAAATTGCGGCCCTATTTCTATCTTAAATTCCATCGTACTTCCTCCTTTTAATTTGTTAAACTGGTAATTAAGCCATCAAAGTAGTCTTGCCATTTCTCATCTTTACGAATGACCGGAAGAGCAAAGTCTGCGTTGGGATGGCTAAAGCGACAGAGAGCCATCGTCTGAAGATGGGGCGCAAAATGTTTGAGCGTGGCGAGTCCCCGTTCCGCCAGGTCGCAGCGTACTCCGCTGAAGAGGATCAAATCATGATTACCCTCCTGTTTCACTCCCTGCCACTCCGGATCTTGCAGGTGGTTAATGATCTCAATGATATCATACGTGCTCTCTGGCTCGACCCCCAGCTCCGACATCTTTTTTCGCACATGGGCAGTGGCGCAGATAGGTAGATTTCCGGCTTTAGCTACATCGAGACAATATTCCAGGAACAGTTTATTGCCGATATTACGATCGACTGTATCCGGACCCAAAATATAGAGTGGTCTGATCGCTTTTTTGATCACGCCGGCAAACTGTATTGGATCTTCTAAAATCCGCGATGTCTTTGTGCCTGTTAAAGTATTTACACTCCAATACGGTTTTGTCATTTCAGTTATACCTCCTGTTTATTTGATATCAGCGATATTCGCCTTAGTGGGATAAGTGTTGATCAGCGTTGGCAAACCTACTTGCCGGCGTGGCTTCCAACCGATCTCCTTAAGATATTCCATCACCTCGCGCTTAAAGAACATCGGCACATCAGTCGGGTTTCTGATGAATAAATGCAGATCATCCGGGAGTCCAGTGCCGATATATTTCTTATGCAAGGCAATATAGTGATTAAGTTTTATCTGACGACCTACCGGGGTGTCATTTCGTCTGATGCAATACTTAGCAATCGCCACCATCGCACGTTCTTTTGATTCAATCACGATTGCCAGATGTTCAGGAGCCGGTTCAACATACTCATCCATCATCTTCTCAGTTCGCCCGTCCATTATGTTCCAGTCATCTTCTTCTTTCCGGCTTAAGTACAGTCTCCTGTATTTCGCTGAATGCGGGCCGAGCACTACTGGAATTCCCCAACGATTACATCCGGTTCCGATTGCCAGTGCTTTCTGTGAGTATGCGCCCCAGGCCACTCCGCAGGCGCCGACCCGGTTAATGATGTAGTCAGCAATGCATTCATAGTTAGCCCGTCCCGGTAGCTTAGCAAAGATATTGGCTACCTTTATTGCCGCGCCGATAATATGGGAATTGGCGACACATGAGCCGACATTAAGCACCCCGCCGGCCTCAAAACCAGGTGGATATTTCTCCCAAATGGTTTTGCCTTCTTCATCTTTTACCATCCCTGCTGCCATAGCCGCGCATCCAGAGGCAACTACAATATACTTTCGTTTAGCGAATTCCTCCATCATTTCAGCAACTTCTTCGTCGCCTTTGGGATAATTGGAACAGCCGACAAACGCAACTATTCCGGGAATAGTACCTAAAACGATCGGTGAGCCGACTTTCCGGATCTCTACATCATGAATCGGTCCGCGACCACTGCGCACGTTGTATCTCTCTTTCGTCGCTACTGCCTGCATGATCTTGATGATGGGAATGTTCTTAGGGCATTCTTGCTCACACTTACCACATGTAAAACATCTCTTAAACATATCGCTCAAAGGTTCGGTGTTGCTGTCGGCAAACTCTTTGATAGCTTTACTGATGGAGAGCAGATTGGGGCAGGCCTGGCTACAGATGCCACAGGCGATACAGTCCTTGGCCAGTTCGATCGCTCCTTCTACATCAAGAAACCCTTTTTTGCGTGTAGGGGCAAGTGCTATTGCCACTTTCGCTGCTACTGCACCGGCCTTTTCTTCGTTGAGTATCAGGACTTGCTCTTTTTCTTCTATCACCAGTCTTACTATTTCATCGACTTCTTTCTCTGTAACGTCTTTCAAACCGTAGCTGATCTTGTCCGAAGTGGCGATCAACGCTGCTCCAACTTTGCGCGCTTCTTCCGGTATATCTGCGCGGACGCATTGTTCATCGGTCATCACAACATCAGCAATCCCGCAACGGATAAAAAACAGTTGTCTGCCGAGATGCCCTACTATTTTGGCCTTGTCAGAATACCTGGTTATATCATGCGCAGTACAGCATATACCGCAGACTTCAACTTTATCCTCAAGATCATTAGCCCGCAGATAATCGATCATCGAATTGACCGCGATAGCGTTATGACCGATGGCCAATACAGTCGGCTTGGTCTTGTCAATCGCACCCCATCCCAAATCTACCAGCGGTGTATCAGTGATAGATGTCGGATATTTATAGCCGACGATCTGAGCGATGTCGGCCGCTTCCATTACTACGTGATCAAGCATTCCGGCATGGAAAGCCTTATTTTCAAAATCAAGATAGTTCCCTTCCTGGCCGGTGTGGGTTGAGGAGACAAGATGAATAAGTCCTTGCTCTGCATACTCAATCGCTGTCCTCAAGTCGCGCAAGGTTTCAGGTTTCAATCCCATAACAGTTCTGATTATCGGGGCCTCCACATCTACTTGCAGACCTAAATCTATCTTATAGTCTTCACCATGTTTCTCAATAAGATAATCGATTAAGTGACGTCCGTGCGCGCCATGAGCGGCAAGGCCCATGCAGCACTGCATAAGAACCCATCTTGCCTGATGTGTGGCAATGTCAATTCCACAGGCGCCTTTTCCCCCTGCAGTAAGGTCGCATTTACCATAAGTGCAGTTGCAGCACAGGTCACAGAAAGGAGCATAAAACGGTTTGTAAGTCTTAAGCAGCCGCATACTCCAGTTTCTCAAATCAGGAAGCTGTGGTAATGGTGTTGGACCGACAGGCTCCCATATCTCTTCTCCTTTTATAATTTTTAATGTCTCTTCCCTATTCTTTGACATATTACCCCCCTTTTCTTGTTAAAAGTCACCAGTGCATCAGTGTCCTAATAAATTAAATATTAAAATGTAAATATCAAAATTACAGATTAAAATTTAAAATGGCACGGAGTGTCACTTTGTTCAGGTTCGCAATGACAGCTCTGCTGTCATTTTTACTTCGTCATTTTGCATTTTGATTTTTGATTTTTGCATTTGACCCCTTGAATCCTTTCTTAAAAGTTTTTTAAATGCTTGGATAGCATCTGTTGTATTAGTTTATAGGTATGCGGACTTCTCAGGATAACAACATTCGCCCCGGCCAGGATAAAACAGAGAGCTGTTATTCCTTCCCAGAAAATACCCTGCGTTCCATCTTCTTTAGCCTCTTTCGTCTTCCAGCACTCTGTGCCGATATTGGCAATGATCGGCATCTGCATCATCTTGTCATTATGGGCAATAGCAGATAGTTTAATGCGTTCCATCACTGAGTAGCTGTATTCCATCCCGTATCCTAATGCAGAACTCAAGGGATCGATGACGATACTATCCGCCGCGAGTCCTTCTTTTATAAGCATGATATTCAGCTGTTTTGTCGCATTGAGATCGAGCGGTGTTTGGGCAATGACCCGCTGGTCATACGCTATGCAGGCAGCAGCGATCTCGCGATAGTTCTCTTTTTTTGCCGGGCCGAGCAGCAATCCTTTGCCGGCGCAAGCCTCGGCTATCTGCGGCAGCAGCACCTTATCTTGCTCTGAGACGCCTGTCCCATAGATAATGATTGGCACGTCGACGGTTTCGACGACTTTGACCGCTCTCTTTGTCATCTCGTCTAGCGAGAGGTCACTCCCAGCCAACTGCAGCGCAATGAGCTCGATGCCAAGTTCTTCGACATACTTGGTTGCCCAGTCTGTCGGCTCGCTCGGCAGATCGTTGCAGTCTCTTGTCCAGTCTGCTGCCTCTGTTGTGCTGCAGATCTCCAGTGCGAATTTAGGGGGATTGGGGAACATGCCTTCAAATGAATGGAAGGGGAGTGTCTCTTCGCCTCCAATCCGGACAGAATTAACGCCTGATCCGAGAATTACCTCCTCTACTTTGCCGGGATAGGTTTCTATCGCTGCCTGATATTTCATTCACTTCCCTCCTTTCTTCTACTGAACTTCGTTCATATTTTAGGCACTAAGGCACAGAGGCACAAAGTTTACTGACCTTTTATTTTCTTTATTAAGCTACTGAGCATCCGCTCAATTTCTCTGGTCGATTCATATAGACTCCGAAATTTTTCATCACGCAAATATTTCAAATTATAAGCAATTTCTGTTTGAGTTTGCATCTCATAAAGTGAACTAATTGTTATTTGTAAAAAACGAAGATCATCGTCAGTAGAATTTCTACCATAACCTTCTGCTATGTTACTCGGAACGGAAATAGCACTGCGTCTGATGTGAGAAATTAATCCGTACTTCTCTTCTTTGGGAAATGTTCTTGTTGTTTTATAAATTTTTGCAACCAACTCCATTGATTTTCTCCAAACTATTAAGTCTTTATAAGTTTTCATGCTCTGTGCCTTTGTGCCTTCACTCAACTTTCATATACTTTGTGCCTTTGCTACTCTGTGCCTTTGTGCCTGAACTATTACATTTTATCGCTTCTGCCACTGCCTGTTTCATCGCTAATCCAGACCGGTGCATCAGCGTATCGTTGAACTGGCGATCCATCACCATCGTTGCGTGACAGACATACGCATGGTGGAATAATCCTGCTTGAAAGTATGCGTCTTTAACGTCGATTCCAACCAGTTTTTCAGCTACAAACCGTGTATTTCCACAAGGAGCGTCTATCAGAACCTCAACCTTTGTTACTTTATTCTGCACTTGTTCGACCTCTACGCAAGGCCTACCGAATAGCTGCGCAAACTCTCTGATAAATTCATTGTTGCTATCGTTCTCAGTGAGAACGCAAAATGGGAGAGGCATTACCATACTCACATTATTCTGCTCTAATTTACGCTTAATCTGGTGCGCTAGCCCAGGAGGCAGCCAACTCCGGTTGGCCACCGGAGTAATAACTGCCGCCGCGCCACTAAGGCGTACTATATCCGGAAGCAGCTCGGCAATAATCGGATCTTCAGCCAATGATAACAGTAAATCTGCAGCGGGTAATTGCTCTGGCAGCAGATTATTCAACGAATCATCATCAACTACCGGCAAAGGATCAGGAAAGGAGTAGAGATTCATATTCCATTGGGCTGGCATATACCGCTCTATCGTCTTGACGATTCGTTTGCCATAGTTGCCTTGCAATATTATCAGTATTTGCATGTCTCTCCTTAATCGAGCCCTCTCTGCCGCCGGGCAGGGCGTTTCTCTACTTTTTCCCGTTCCCTATTTTTTGGGGGCTCACTCTCTTGTTTTCAATCCGATTCTAGCCAGGAGTGGGAATAGAGCACCTTGCCGGTAAGGACGCGGGCTGTCTTTGCATAGTCACGCTCTTGCGGTGTAAGGTCCGTTAAATCGATATCTTCTCCGTCTATTACTCTGTGAATTACTTCCGTAATATTCGGCAGCTCTCCTCGATTGAGTCTGATAAGTTCGCTGTCAAATGAATCGACGATGGCCGAGTATTGCCCGAAACGCTTGAGTATTATCATATAAGTGCAGGTGAGAATACTCTTAAGATTTGCTGGTGCTCCACTCACCAAATTTGATAATCCTACCGTTGATTTAACCCCGGGCGCTATATCAGAGAGCATCGCGATAAATTCTACATAGTCAACTATCGCTTGCTGATCGACGCCGACAGGTAAAAGGATCGGATCGACCCAGATATTTTCATTGGGAATGCCAAGTTCATTAGCAATTTCAATTGTTTCCATGATGCTCTCCGCGCGGCCAGCGGCATCAGAAGGGATCCCCTGATCATTGAGCACGGAGATGATCACCTCGGCAGAGTACTTTGACGCCAACGGCATCATCTTCTCTATGCTCTCTGCTTTACCAGAAGCGGAGTTTATCAATACTTTGTTTTTACAGACAGCCAAACCGGCCTCCATCGCTATCGGGTTAGTAGTATCGAGCGATAGTGGCAGTTCAGTTACTTCCTGGATTATCTTCACCAGCCACTTCATCTGCTCATCGCCGTTCTTTCGTGCTGGACCAAGGTTTAAGTCAAGGTAATCCATCCCTGCTTCAGTCTGCAGAACGGCTAAATTCTGAATCGGCTGAGGATCTTTATCTTTCAGCGCTTGCGCAGTAATCTTAGACATAATATTGATATTTTCGCCGATGAGAATCATATCTACTCCTCCTTGCGGTTTAGCGGGTGGTTAGCCATAATTTGCGTCATCAGTCTATCGATCGACCTTACAGCCGGCGAATCCTCTTCCATCTCGGTCAGTGGTCTGTTGTGAAGACCGTAATCGATTATTGCGTCGTCTTCAGGGATTGTCAGGATCAGATCCAGTTTCTGTCGCTTGATCTCTGCCTGCACCAACGGATCTAAATCCGTTCGTACCCGTCCGACCAGCAAATAAATAGTCTTGATAGTTAGCTGAAGTTCTTCTGCCAAGTTCCGCAGTGCCCCGGCTGTCTTTACCCCTCTGACAGTCGGATCAGAGACCAGTAGCAGAAGATCCAAGTCTTGCGTGATCCTCCGCGATAGATGTTCCATCCCTGCTTCGTTATCAACGATAATGTACGGATAACTCTTCGCTATCATGTCGAGGTACTGTCGTAACATCTGGTTGGGATAGCAATAGCATCCTGTTCCTTCCTTACGCCCCATCACCAGAAGGTCAACTTTTTTGCCCTCAATCAAAGTTTCATCTAACTTAGATTCTAAGTATTCATTTTTGGCAATACCTTGTGGCAGATTGGATAGCTCTTCTCGAAACTTTGCCAGTGTAGCACCGATTGAAGTCTTCGGCGCCAATCCGATCGCGTCACCTAAATTAACGGTAGGATCTGCATCGACTGCGAGAATGGGGCCATCCGTATTCTTCTTCAGAAAACCGATAATAAGCGCAGCAACAGTCGTCTTGCCGGTGCCGCCTTTTCCTGCTACTGCAATCGTTAATCCCATCAGCTTATTCTTCCTGTGGTTGGAGCGTTAATCTTTCTGTCCAATGTTCAATTGCCTGATTATGGCCGTCTTAATATGTTCAACTTCTTTGATGACCTTCTCATCGCTGCCAAACAGAGATTGGCCCTTGATCTCCGCTTCGCGCACAGATAGACTATCAGAAACAATGCCCAGCATCTTTATCGGTGATAGTGCCGTTGCCAGCAGCTCCTCATCCTCTGCGTTGCGTATCCGATTGCCGACGGCCTGAATCCGCTTAATGCCAACGCTCGTTGCCAGTTCCCTGATATTATGTGCTGTTGCAATGCTCCGCTTCCCAGGGTCGGCTACGATGATCAGCAGGTCTACTGCCGCCGCTGTCCCGCGGCTTAAATGTTCGATTCCTGCTTCCATATCTATGATAATCACTTCATCCCGCTTGACCAGCAGATGGCTGAGCAGCGCCTTTAAGAATGCGTTCTCCGCACAGAAACAGCCACTCGCAACAGAGCGGAAGCCTCCCATCACCATCAATTTAATACCGTTATTGGAGACGGCATATTTATCCGGTATGTCGGCTACATGGGGGTTCAGGTTGAAATATGCACCTATCGCACCTATCTTAGCGCCAGTACGTTCTTCGACTAAATCTTTCATCTTAACGATAGGGAGAATATCGTTTGGAAGGGGAAAGTCTAAACTGGCGGCTAAATTGGCAGCTGGATCGGCATCAATCGCCAATACAGCGTAACCATCGCGACTAAAGAGATTAGCAAGCAGAGCAGCTATCGTTGTTTTGCCTACGCCACCCTTACCGGCAATAGCAATTTTCATATATTCCTTTTTCTATTCTTGCTTTATTAGCGGAAGAACTCAGAGATCATTGAGAGGATAGACGTCTCCCGCACTCTTTTAACCTTATTTTTGAGCTTACGCTCTCTCTGTTATAGTAAGGTGATGTTTCGTTGAAACTATCATCTTTTACTTTTCTAATTGAATAACCTATTGTCATGTCAACGATACTCTGTTATTTTAAAGGAGTCTTCACGACTGAAAAATCTTAGATTTCTCCCGGAGCCTGCCCTGAGCGCCATAAGATCCTTCGCTTCGCTCAGGATGACTGCAGAGCAGTCAGATTCTTCCCCTTC
>CAZORT010000004.1:7252-22791 GCA_964582575.1 uncultured Thermotogae bacterium | reverse complement strand
TTTCTCTAAGTCCCCCAGTGTATCATAATATTTGTAAAAAGGGATATAGGGTAGGCCTTTTCCCCAGTCTTCCTTATCAATGCCTTGGAGAAATTGCCGAAGCTCTACATCCCTCTCCTCTCCATGGCGAAGTGCTTTTACGAAGATAAGTATGGGTTTATTGTTGCAAGTGGCCTCATTAAACTCTCGTTTAACTGCTGGCCGTAGTGTTTTCCATAAAATCAGAACGAATATATCGCAATTCCTTACCTCGTCGATATAGGAGTCCTCAAGAGCTTTGCTCATAGCAGGCAATCCTTCAAACATAATTGGCTCTAACTGCAACTCCTCGACCACTCTCTTGGCTATTTCCCGGTCGTACTCGAGTTCACGCTTTGTTTGGGATGAACTAACAAATACTCTAAGTTTACTCACCGTTATAACGACCCCCGTAGCACTATCCCTAAGAATTCCTGCCGATCAAAAATCGTGCCCATTCCAGAAGTAGCTCCTTATGCCGCAAATTCGGCACACGATCCAAACAAAGGGCAGCATCTACGATGTAGGATTCCGCCAGCTTCTGAGCATAGGCTATGCCACCTAGCTTTATTATCAAATCGGTGGCCTGGGCGATCTCTGCTACTGTCGCCGATGCATTGCCTGCCGTTCTCATTAAAACAGCCCGTTGTTTCTCGTTAGCATTAACTAGAGCATGATATAATATTACCGTCATCTTGCCTTCCCTTAGATCGGAACCTACAGATTTGCCAAGAATCTCTTCGCTGCCAATGAGGCCCAAAATGTCATCGCGAAGTTGAAAAGCTGTCCCGCATTTGTCTGCAAATTCTGAGAGAGTTCTTACTGCTGGATGTTCTGGGTCATTGACATTGAGGCCGATCATAGCTCCGGCTAGGCCCGCAAACTGATATAAAACTGCTGTCTTTTTCTTCAACATATCAGTGATGTATTCGATATCCAGTTTATCAATTGGCAGCTTCGAATATTGGATATCAAGCATTTCTCCTTCAATTAGTGTATTTTGGACATGCCCCATGAGATTGTTTGTTAGAAACACGACTAGCCCTGGACCTAGTTCACCAGTGCGGCAGAGATCGCATAACAAAGATACTGCCCACCCCTGTAGGATATCTCCGGCAAGTATCCCGAGGGAAAGGCCATATTGCCTTGCTTCCTCTTCGGAATACCGCATCTCATTCAAGGCTCGCTGATAAAACTCCTCATGCACCGTCAAATGGCCGCGTCGTTTTGTATCTCGATCAATGATATCATCATGGATAAGTGTCCAGGTATGGTATACTTCAACTGCTGCTGCTGCTGGCAAAGCCTTTGCCTCATCACCGCCAACTGCCTTGCAGATAAGGAGTAGAGCGATAGAACGGAGCACTTTCCCGCCCCGACGCAGGTAATGTACCGCTGCCTCTTGCATATGACGAGGTTGAAAATCTCTTTTTGCTGCATCTGCAAGGAGATAATTAGTGATTTTTTTCCGGTATTCTGCCAGAATGACTGCTAATTTCATCTTATTTCAACTGCGCGTACCTGTTCAACGTAGATCCGGCGGGAGAAGAATCATGCCGAACCCTTTCTCGTATTTTTGAATATTTTCCCCGCGGGCTTGGTATAACCGGTTTATATCGCCTGGGGTTAAGAGAACAGAATAGACGAGTATCGCCTGTTCCTCTGGGGCTGTCCGGTGTTGTCGATCGATGAATAAAAAATCGATCATAAACTCTTCTTGACGATGAGAGATCATTGCGAAATTGGACTAAACTCCCTGTCGCCACTTGTTATCGGCCGTAATCTGTAATGATCGGTCTACCATCTGCTTCATCTACATATTGATCATTTAATAGTAACCGATTTATTACGCATAGTACAATATGAGACTTATTCCATGCGGGGAGGGATTCATCGGCCAAGTGCCGTAGAGGGTTCCTGGTACTCGGTCAAGAAAAAAAGGATACTATCGGCTCAAAACGTCGAGGAACGGTAAAGAATCGATTAAAATCTGAATGTGAGCGATATATGATGACTGGCAGGTAAATGTCGATGGATGGAGTAAGCCCAATCAAAGCGGAAGGCGGAGAACTCAATCGTTGCTCCAAAGGCCGTCATCAGTCGATCATTCCCTGCACGAATCCCCAGTCTTCCTGCCCATACCTCGAATCCGAACGTGCTCCTTATCTCTCCGCTGAGTAGTCCAACGAAATCAACGAGAAGGTTAAGTCGTAAATTTTCCCAAACCGGAATTGTGCCGGCAATACCGACCTGTAAATCAGTCAACCAGACCTCTCTGTGACCTCCGTCAAAGAGAATCGGTTCGGAAACGAGACTTTCCGCCATTGCTCCCAACCGCAGATGCTCGCTTATAATCAAGACCGACGCATCAATTGTCCAACCGAACCCTGATGTCGGCTTTACTGCTTGGAACATCCTCAAGCGCGTCCCAACAGCCAACGAGATTTCTCTAGTAGAGATCACTGGAATACCGGCAGCGATGATCGCTCCGCGACTTATATAGCGGAACGGCTCAAACTGCGGGCCAGTAATTATTCCGCTGTCAAGTTGGAGAAAACTAATCCCAAAGAACGGCAGAACCGCGCCGACAGCAGTAAAACTTACTGCGCCAAACTGAGGTGAAATAAGTGATGTAAGACCAATTATCCGGTTAAACCCTAACCCAGCAGGATTATAAACGACGGCGTTCTCATCATCGGCCAGCCCAATGAATGCTCCGCCGATTCCAAGTGGCCGCGCACCGCTGCCGAGCTGAAAGATCGCTGCCACATCAGCAAATTCATTTGCCGCACCCGGTAATTTGACAGACAAGATCAGAACTAATACCACAAGGAACGCCTTCTTCCATCTGCTCATCGTCTGATCACCAACCGGTAAAGAGCAGATTTTGCTCTCTCAGTCATCAATATGACGATATAAAGACCATTAGCCAATTGTTTACCCTCTATGTTGCTTAAATCCCACTCAAATTTGCCGTCTATTGGAGCGAGGGATCGCTCAAATACAAGTCGGCCAGCAATATTGAAGATGCGCAGTGTCGCCTTCTGTGCTCCATCAGGGATGATATAGGAGAAGATTACCCGTCGTTGCACCGGGTTCTCTGATAGATAAAGCCGCGGCCGTTCCCGTGCGATCTTCTCATCAGGAGGAATAAAGACGAGCGCTCCATCATAAGCAAAGAGTTTACCGAACCCCCACTGGTAATTAGGAACGATACCGGTTTTCAGATCTCTCTTTGCTGTCCGAGTTAAAGCATTCAGTATCGCTTCGCTCCTCAAACGATGATTAAGGCTTAAGATAAGCGCTACTGTGCCGGCAACATGGGGAGTGGCCATACTCGTTCCCTTCATTACAGCATGCTCTCTGTCCAGCAGAATTTTCCAGTCAGGAAGATTTGCTGCTGAAGATAGAGCCGAGGCGATCCAGGCACCGGGCGCTGCCAGATCCGGCTTCCTTCTGTTGTCCCGCGTCGGGCCACGACTGCTCCACCCGGCCAATGCACCTTGAGGATATTCCACAGAAAAATCTTGCTTAGCAGCGAGTGAATACCATTGCGCACCGGTGATAAATGCGCCGACTGTAATGACACCATGAGCATTCCCTGGTTCGGTGATCGTAAATTCCGGCGTGCTCGGTGAAAACCGCCCCATATTCGCTGACCACAACCAACTGTTGAATCGCCCGCTCCCTGTGGTAGCAGTAATGACAAACTGCCACTGCGATCTAGCCACAATACGTGTAAAATTAATAAAGATTTCATTGTCGTCATTAAGAGGACTGGGGCCGGCACTAGCATTGTCGACCCATATACTCGCCAAATGGTGATCTATTCGTTTGGCCATCCCAGTAGGAATATAGAACCTTCTTCCATCAGGCGCAATGAGCGTCACTGTAAACTTTGACCTGCCAGGATACCAGATCGCCATCTGAGCCTCAGTAGCAGCGGACGTAAAGGTAAAAACAAAATTTTTGCCTTCCGGCAAAAAATGCGAAACATGGATATTCTCCTCAGCGGAATTACCAGCGGCCACAACGATCGCCTGCCCTTCTCCCACAGCGAGGCCGCCGATCATTCGCTCAAAGAGACTGGTGCCATCATGTGGTCCCTGGTGGCCACCTAAGCTTAAGTTCACCACCACTGGACGCCGATGTGCAGCAGCCTGCTTAAGGATAAATTTTACTGCTGCGATGATATCAGAAGTGAACCACGTTGTCTTTACCACGACGAGCTGTGCTGCCGGAGCAATATTAGCGGCGATTCCTGCCACATGTGTTCCATGGCCCATCTGGTCTTTTGTCCGCACAACGCCTACGCCGGAACCTAACCCGGCAGCTATATCCCGTTCGATTTCATTATTAACATAGAGCCTGCGTGTAGTCTGATCTAAGATGTAAAGTATGCGGGATGATTCTTTCATGCCATCGCCATCACCATCATAGCGGAAATCAAGGTGCATATAGTCGATCCCTGAATCGACTAGCCCGATGATCACTCCTTCTCCCAATAATGGGGGTGACCAGCGATGGAGGCGATCGACACCGATTACCGGCAGGCTATCAGTAAGTTGAGGCATAACTCGCCATGCTGGTTCGATATAGAGAACTTCAGGAGCGAGGGCGAGAATCAGCAGCTGCGCCAAGGTCACTTTAGTGGTGAAAATATTTCCGACACGTACTCCAATGGGAAAGCCGTGGAAAAAAGGCATTAGCACCGGTCGACGCGTCAGTACTAATACGCCGATCTTTTCTCCTCCAGTTATGCGCATTGTGCTGCCTGCCATCGGAGATAGAGGCAGCCCTTGTTGGCAAAAGACTTGTATTTGGTCGCTGCTCTCGATAAGAGAGAGGGAATACAGATCTTGCCGACGCAGGATAGCGCGAAGATAGGGATGGAGCCTACTTGCTGCTTCCTCTCCGGCTGCATAGACCGGCAGACTTATAATAGCGATAAGAAGAACGATACTGATAATTTTCATCCTATTCTGTCCTTCTTTCTTCTTAACTGAAAATTATTTTTCTCGCTCATTCACTACACACGCTCAAGACCTGTCTGCCTCACCGGCACAGGCCGACGCGAAGATCACCAAGCGCAGAGTTTCTGGCAATTTCAGATTTGTCCGAGTGCCGATATCAACTCTAAGACTACTTTTTTACCGTCACCGAACAGCATCAGTGTATTCTCTGCGGCAAAGAGCGGATTAGCAATACCGGCAAAGCCAGGGCTGAGACTCCTCTTTATCACCACTACAGCTTGGGCTTTATCCACATTAAGGATAGGCATTCCAGCGATCGGATTTGACGGATCATCCTTATCACGCGCAACTGGATTTACAACGTCGTTCGCTCCAATCACGATTGCCACATCTGTCTGAGCAAAAGTTGGGTTGATCTCATCCATCTCTTTGAGTTTATCGTAAGGAATATCCGCCTCAGCGAGCAAGACGTTCATATGTCCGGGCATACGCCCTGCTACCGGATGAATGGCAAATTCGACCTCAACTCCGTTAGACTCAAGTAAGTTACTTAGATCGCGTACCGCATGCTGTGCTTGCGCAACGGCCATTCCATATCCAGGCACGACAACGACACGACGAGCCGTTTCAAGGAGCATTACCACATCGTCGGCAGAGGCAGATTTAACCCGGCCTGCGTATATATCGTCTTCAGTCTTTCCGGAAGGAGTGGTCGCTGCCGCCCCCACGCCGCCGAACAGGACGTTGCTTAGGGAGCGATTCATTGCTCTGCACATCAGATTAGTAAGGATGAGGCCGGCTGTGCCGACTAATGACCCCGCGATAATCAGAACGCTATTTCCTATCACAAAACCTGTTGCTGCTGCTGCCAACCCAGAGTAGGAGTTGAGCAGTGAGATAACGACCGGCATATCAGCACCTCCGATTCCGATCACCAGCACCACGCCAAGCAGTGATGCAACGATGACTAAGATCCAGTATGCGCCGATAAAGGCAGGATAGCTCACGAGCCAACCGCCAATGAACAGAGCTGCCAACCCCAATACGATGATTACCCCTTTCTGTCCGAAAAATTGCACTGCCTTCTCGCTGACTATCCCCTGGAGTTTACCGAAGGCGACCAAGCTTCCCAAGAAGGTGACAGATCCGATTAACCCTGAAGCTGCCGCGGCTACTGTCGTCTGAATGAGAGGATCCGGCGTGTCAATACCAGTTGCGATCAGGGCCGCGCCAGCGACCAACACTGATGCTCCTCCGCCAACGCCGTTGAACAGAGCTACCAGTTGAGGCATTGCGGTCATCTTTACCTTGACAGCCAGTATCGCACCGATGAAAGTGCCGATCACACTGCCAGCGATAATCACTTCAAACCCAATAATCTGTTGATCGAGCAGGGTGACTACGATTGCAATGAACATACCGAGTGCACCCAACAGATTCCCCCGCACCGCAGTGCGCGGATGGGAGAGACCCTTTAATCCTAAAATGAAAAATACCGCTGCAATGATATACGCTATACTAACCAATGTTGTTTGTAAATTAGTTTCCATATCTTATTTTTTCCTGCGGAACATATTCAACATCCGATGTGTGACCATGAACCCGCCTACTACATTTAACGTTGCAAAGAGAACGGCAATGAACCCCAATATAGTCGTCAGAATTGTTATCTGAGAACCGGCAGCGATGATTGCCCCAATCAAGGTGATTCCAGAAATGGCATTCGCTCCCGACATCAGCGGGGTGTGCAAAATCGGTGGCACCTTAGTGATCACCTCAAAGCCGACGAACAGAGCGAGCACAAAAATAGTCAATGCAGTAATAATATCCATATCTATTCTCTCCTTTTGCTACGATGCTGATGGTCTTAAGCGGGGATATCTAACTGTTCCCGCACCTGCGGGTGTACGACTTCCCCGTTTTGAGTGACCAGAGTCTCTCTTATTATCTGATCTTCATCATCAAGTTTAATCTTTCCATCTTCTGTTATATATTCTAAAAAGTTAGCGATATTCTTGGCATACATCTGGCTGGCATGAGACGGAATGGTGCTCGGAATATTTATCGGGGCAAGTATGCTTACTCCGCCTTTGACTGTAATCTCTCCCGGCCGGGAGAGTTCACAGTTTCCACCTTGCTCCGCCGCTAAGTCAACGATTACAGAACCAGGAGACATCTCGTTTACCATCTCCTCTGTGATCAAGATAGGAGCTTTTTTCCCTGGCACAGCTGCGGTAGTAATGACTACGTCACTTTCTGCTACAACTTTAGTCATCAGTTCACGCTGTCGTCGATAGAATGATTCGCTCATTGACTTGGCATAGCCTCCTCCTGTCGCGACTTCTTCCTCTTCCAGTTCAAGCTCCACAAACCTTGCCCCCAGGCTCTCTACTTCTTCTTTGACTGCTGGGCGAATATCATAGGCAGAGAGAATGGCCCCTAATTTACGCGCTGTGGCGATCGCTTGTAGTCCGGCTACTCCAGCACCGACCACAAACAGACGAGTCGGCGAGATAGTTCCGGCTGCGGTCATCATCATCGGAAACATTTTAGGTAATGTATTAGCAGCAAGGAGGACCGCTTTGTATCCGGCGATTGTCGCCATGGAGGATAAGACATCCATGGACTGAGCACGTGTGATGCGCGGCAGCAGCTCCAGAGCAAAGAGAATGACTCCTTGTTCTGCCAACTCACGGATCGCTTTGGGTTCTCCCAATGGGTTGAACAATCCGATCACGACCTGATCAGAGTGCATCATCTTCAGATCACTGCGCCCCTGCTTGAGATTAGCTCCTAAGCCACGCACTTGGAGGATTACATCGGCCTTATTGAACAGTTCACCGCGTTGGGAAACGACAAGAGCCCCCTTATCCTGATAGTCCTCATCAAAAAATCCGGCTTCAGTACCAGCACCCGCTTCAATCCATATATCAAAGCCTTTCCGGACCAGTGCCGGAATAAGCGTAGGGACGAGAGCAACACGGCGCTCTTCTAAAAAGGTCTCTTTTGGAATTCCAATAATCATTTACCCTCTCCTTCTTACCTGTAGTAGTACTATCAAAAACTGACCACAGAGACCTTCTTTAATAGAAATTCTTTAGGAGGAGACAGAGAATTTTTCCTCTGTGCACTCTGTGGCTCACCTTTTTTCCTATCTTCCATCTTGGATTTAACAGTACCATTTGTGCAGTATGATACATATTTGATGCTTATTCGTCAAGTGAATTATTATGACGATAGTTACCGGTGCATTTAACAGCCTCGTAATCTCTTATTCATATGGTTTGCCGATATCGGTCGGTGGCCGTGCTTTTCCCATCACCCCTGCCAAAACAGCGATCGTGATAAGATAAGGCAACATCTGTGGGAATTGCACCGGCACTCCCATTCCTTGAAGTCTTATCTGGAGTGCATCAACAAATCCAAATAAGAGACCTGCGGCCATGGCGCGATAAGGACGCCAATTGCCGAAGATCATCACTGCCAGTGCGATGAACCCGCGTCCCCCAGTCATTCCCCAAGTAAACATAGTAAGATGACCTAATGAAAGATGGACACCAGCCAACCCAGCTAATACTCCACTGGCAACGACACATATATAGCGTGTCCGTTGTATATTTACCCCTGCAGTCGCCGCTGCCTTGGTAAACTCGCCTGTTGCACGGATATGTAAGCCCCAGCGCGTTTTGAACAAAATCAGATGGGCAACGATAACGATAATCACCATCAGGAAGACAGTAGGTGAATGAGGACCGAGAAACTCACCAAGGACGGGAATGTCGCGAATAAACGGAATATCCCACCGCGGAAGTCCAGTAACAGCAGCAGAGGCTCCGCGTGAACCCCAAATCATAGCGCTCAGATATGGGTTCAGCCCCCAAGCTAAAATATTGATACCCAATGCACTGACGATCTGGTTAGCATTATATTTAATCGACAAAATAGCATGGAGCAATGCTGCCAACCCACCGACAGTCATACCAACAAGCATTCCCAGCCAAGGAGAACCGGTCCAATAACTCGTTGCCACACCCCAAAAAGCGCCGAGCATCATCATCCCTTCAAGGCCGATGTTGATCACTCCAGCCCGTTCGGTGAACACCCCACCAATAGCTGCTAAAACCAGCGGAGTAGCCATCCGCATCATAGCAGTAAAGAGAGCAATATCAATGATGTTCCACAGATCGATCATCCTTTCGCTCCTCGTCGTTTCAGTATTTTCATCAGTTTAGGCGCAGCGATGAAGAGAATGACCATCCCTTGCAGAACAACTACAATATCCAGCGGAACGCCAGCAGCACGCGCCACTGTCACCCCACCAGTTCGCAGCGCACCGAATAAAAATGCCGATAGAATAACACCAACAGGATGTAATCGTCCCAGCAAGCCGACAGCGATCCCATCCCATCCCAAACCAGGGGAGAAACCATCAACAAACCGGTGAAAGACGCCTAAAACTTCTCCTGCGCCTCCTAACCCCGCCAACGCACCACTTATTACTAGAGCGACTATGATCGAACGGGTCACAGATATCCCTCCAGTCGCTGCTGCCTGTGGATTAAGACCGGCCGCTCTTATCCTATACCCGATCGATGTCTTCCAGAGGAACCAATATAAGATTAGCGCACAGGCCAGAGCGATAAATATGCTAGTTGAAAGTTGTGTCGGCGGCATAATTCTTGTCAGCGCGGCAGAGGATGCAATCCGCGGAGTAGCTGGTGCCCATCCTGGCGCTTGAAGCGGGCCAAAGACCAAATACCGTGTCAGCAGAATTCCTACATGGGCCAACATCATCGTTGTCACTACTTCGTGCACACCACGTTTTGCCTTAAGTAAAGCTGGAACTAACACCCATAATCCACCGGCGATTGCCGCTGCCAGCAGAGCAAGCGAGATATGGATAAGCGGTGGCATTGGCGGCAGAGCAAACCCGACCCATGCCGCAGCCATTGCACCAACTTGCAGTTGGCCTTCAGCTCCGATATTAAAGAGCCCGCATTTAAAGGCGATTGCAAAGGCCAATCCGGTAAAGATTAACGGAATAGTCCGCGTAAGGGTAGCGCCGATCGCTAATCTACTGCCGAATGCGCCGCGAAAGAGATAGGAAAAGGTCTCGCCAACTTGATGACCAGTTACTACAAGAATTATTGCTCCAACGAGAAACGCAGCTACTATCGCCGCAAGTTCAGGCCAAATTTTTAGAGCAGGTGATAGTATTCGCCAAATTAACGCTCGTTTTACGGCTTTCTCCTCAGTCTTTGTCGGTCTGTTCATCATTACGCTCCAGCCTCGTTCTCTCCTAACATCAATAAACCCAATTCCTGGCGAGTAGGTCTGTCGCTCGCTCCAGTCAGTTTGCCGTTCAACATTACTACTATTCTATCACTGAGCGCCATCACTTCGTCTAAATCCGCTGAAACGAGTAAGACTGCTGTTCCTTGATCACTCAATTCGATTAATTTTCGATGTACGTATTCAGCTGCTTTGACATCTAAACCGCGCGTCGGTTGGGAAGCAATCACAACGGTCGGTTCTCGGTTAAATATCCGCGCGACAACGGTTCGCTGTTGGTTTCCACCAGAAAGAGAACGCATCATTGTCTCACGACTCGGTGTCTGGATTTGAAATTCCTCTATCCGTCGATCAGTAAACTGCCTGATGAACCGATGTTTCAACTGTGACAGGAATCCCTTGAATATTGGTTGTTGATGATCACCTAAGATCAAATTTTCCATAACGGAGAAGTCAAGGATTATTCCCTGTCGGTGTCTATCTTCAGGGATATGCCGAAGTCCGTGATCGAGCATTGTTTTCGGTGACATCCCAGTGAGGTCGACACCGTTTAACAACATTTTGCCGCCAGTCGGTCTGCGCAATCCGGTAATAACTTCAACTAATTCTGTCTGTCCGTTTCCTTCTATACCGGCAATTCCTAATATTTCTCCAGCATGAAGCTTAAATGTCGCTCCGCGAAGTGCTGCTGCTCCGTGCTCGGTGGTAGTGATTATCTCCTCTACCTGTAAAATTAATTTTCCATTGCTTACTTGTTTTGTCCGTCTTGTGGGGACTATCTTTGATCCAATCATCATCTCTGTCAATTCGTTCTCATTAGTACGGCTGATCTCTACTGTACCGACAGTCTTTCCGCGGCGCAGGACAGTTGCACGATCGCAAATCGATAGTATCTCTTTCAGCTTGTGGGCGATAAAGATGATCGTCTTTCCTTGATCGCGGAGAGTACGAAGCGAAGCAAAGAGATCATCGATTCCCTGCGGAGTGAGTACTGCTGTTGGTTCGTCAAGGATGAGCACCTCCGCTTTGCGATATAATATCTTCAATATTTCCACGCGCTGCCTAATTCCCAGCGGTAGTTCTTCAATCATCGCATTTGGGTCAATTTTGATCTTGGCAGCAGCAGCAAATTGAGTTACTCGTGCAGCTATATCGTGCGACCGTAAGATTAATCCTGGCGGTTCAAAGCCCAATACTACATTCTCTGCCACCGTCATATTCGGAATGAGCATAAAGTGCTGGTGCACCATGCCGATCTTCAGCGCAATCGCCGCGGCCGGATTTTTGATCTGTACCGGTGCGCTATGCAAGAGGATCTGGCCATTATCAGGCCGATACAATCCATACAGGATACTCATCAAAACAGTTTTACCGGAGCCATTTTCACCCAGCAAACCGTGAATCTCTCCCTGAGCAACAGAAAAATCCACTCGATCATTGGCCAGCACTCCAGGAAAGCGCTTGACTATCTGTGACATTTCAACTGCCAATGGTCGTCTATCTTCTGTCATTGATTATTAAATCCTCCGTGATACTGTTTGCTACTTAAGATTTTATTTGCTGGAACTGATTCAGCAGGGGTGTACCGTTCTGCAAAAAAACTACCTTTTTCTTTTGGTCACCCCTGCTGATGACTTATTGCCTAATCGTTAGATATCACCCTCATCAGGGACGATGATCAGACCGTCGATGATCATCTGCCGTGCGCCGATGACCATCGCCCGCACCACATCCGGTAAGTAGACTCTACTTACGCGCACGTGATCGGGTACCAAGAAACATATCCCGGGCACACCCTCAGCCAGACCGAATATGTGTCTGCCTGCTTCTAATCTTCCTTCTACTGCGGCAACTGTCGCCTCATATGTAGCGGTAACAAGTCCTTTGATCATGCTGACGACAATATAGTCAGGATTAAGATGTGCCTGATCAACATCGACACCAATCGCAAGCTTATCGACCGCAGCCGCGGCACTGAAGACTCCCAAGATTGTCCCGCCAGATGGTGAGAAGATGATATCTGCACCACGTCCAAAATGAGCGAGTGCGTGTTCTTTACCCAGAGCAGGATCACGGAATGATCCTGCATAGGTCACATCAATGATTGCATCTGGGTTGACCCACCTTACGCCAGCGATAAAACCGGCTTGGAAGCGGCGGATGATCGGTATGTTCATCCCGCCGACAAAGCCGATGCGATTCGTTTTAGTCATCATCCCAGCAACTATACCGACGAGGAAAGAACCTTCATTTTCACGGAAGATCAATGAAGCAACATTCGGTTCATTGACTACTCCATCTACGATGATAAACTTTTGCTCGGGAAAGTCCGGTGCGACCACTGCTAGTGCGTCCATCTGCAGAAAGCCAACAAGGATGATAACCTTATATTTACCTGTCATAGCAAGATCCCGTTGCAGCATCTCAAAGTCGCCGATAGCTAGCGGCTCGACAACATCAAGCTTTAAGCCTAAGAACTCTGCTGCCGTACTGGCCCCTTTAAAAGTGTAGTCATTAAACCCTTTATCACCAAGGCCACCGATCGATGTTATTATTCCGATGCGGGTAGCTGCTGCATACGCAGTCAATCCGACCATTCCTATCAGGAGTAGACTGACCATCAACATCGTAATAAGTAAATTCCTCTTATCCATCTTTTATGCCTCCATCTAATTTAGTTAGAAGAATTAATTTCGTAGCTTTAACTTACCTGCTATTACCATTGTGGTAATGATCTTTCGTTGCTTAAATCTCGCTATCACCCCCCTGATTTGTTACTCACATGCCAGCATATTATCCAGAGTTTCATTATTTGTAACTATTCAGTCTCTCTAGTTATACCAACAAAGTAGAATATTATCAACGGCTCGCGCGTGCTTTAAATAAAAAGGTTCCCTTCAAAGGCAGCTTAAACAGCGGCACAACCTGTCTGCCTATCTGCGTGCGGACACGCACAGGCAGGCCTTACTGCAAGTAGCGCTCAGGCAGACACGCAGGTATTGCCAGGATCTCCTCATGCTTCATTGCTGCTGGATGGCTCAGCATGATTTCGATCAGCTCTTCTTATGATAATAGCTCCAGCTGTGCTTGATTTATGGTACTATTGTTCTAACACACCTGCCTATGCTGTGCGACAGCACGCAGACAGGTATTTTAGGCCCATGTCGAGCTGCCCTGCAGCAGGCTGAATAGCTATTTTATCTATTCTACCTGTTCGAAGAACTCTTTACCCACGCTACATTCAGGACACAGCCAATCTTCCGGAAGGTCTTCAAACGCTGTTCCTGGGATAACTCCGCTTGTCGGATCACCAATAGCCGGGTCGTAAATATAATCACATACCGTACATATCCATTTTTTCATCTTCTACTCCTATTTTACATTATCTTGCAGCACTAAGATAAAAGAGGTTCTATTACCTGCTCCTGGGAATACTTGTCCAAATCGCTAAATAAAGTATGGACCCTGGATCGCAATAGAACCTCTCTCTGCACTTAAGTTATGGTTTGCTCGTTATGAACCTGTAGCGCGCTCGCCCAGTCGCTGGTCAATCATGATCATTCCAGGGCCGAAATTCCCGACACGTTTCAAGAGATCAACAACTTTGAGAACTGAATCTTCTTCTTCCACCTGTTCAGTGACAAACCACTGCAGCATGATCTGCGTAGCGTGGTCATCTAACTCAGTAGCGAGCTTCATTAGGTAATTGATTCTCTCAGTGATGAATTGTTCGTGTTTGTAAGCTGCTTGGAACGCATCCAATGGCGAAGCCCACTCCTTTTGTGGTTGGGAGAGTGATAGTAATTCTACTCTGCCATCACACTCATCAATGTGGTCAAAGAACTTCATCGCATGCGCAAATTCTTCGTCTGCTTGTTCAGTCATCCACGTTGCCATTCCATCGAACCCCTCCGCTCGGAAGTAGGCTGCCATGGAGAGATAGAGATAGGCTGATTCAAGCTCATCTTTGATTTGCTCGTTTAATGCTGTTTGCATTTGTTCGGTAATCATTATACTCCTCTTATCGCTGTTTGTGACAGAACCACCAATCAAAACATGTATACTCTTTTTCTCTCTTGCGAGCGGTTTTGATATCGGTTGCTGGGGGAATGATAACATTGTCATTCACTAACTCGTTCTCTGGCCATCCAGCGGGAATAGCAACGCCTTCTGTGCTGGAAATTTGCAGACCCTTGACCATCCGTACGATCTCATCAATGTTCCGCCCTAATTCCTGCGGATAGTAGAGAGTAGCGCGTACAGCTCCTTTTGGATCAACAATGAAGACCGCACGTACGGTGCTAGTCCCCTTACCACGATGAATGAGACCAAGCTTTTCGGCAATCGTCTCTGTAGCGGCAATGACCGGGAACTCAATTTTGACATCGAGCTTCTCCTCAATCCAGTCTACCCATTTGATATGCGAGAAGACCTGGTCTATAGAGAGTCCAATCAATTTGCAATCAAGTTTCTCAAACTTCTGATAGCGTTTTTGAAATGCGACGAACTCAGTCGTGCAAACAGGGGTGAAGTCAGCTGGATGGCTGAACAGAACGAACCATTTGCCGTTATAGTCATTTGGTAGGCTCATCTTTCCATGTGTAGTTAACACAACCATCTCTGGGAATCGATCCCCAAGAAGGGGCATACCTTGATCTGTTTTGTTATTTGTTTTACATTCTCTTTCCATTTTTTATCCTCCTATTTGTTATGTTCGTTTAAACGGATATTCCTCTACGCTGCAACAAGATATGGGAAAGGAAACCAGTCAGGTTCCCTTTTTTTTGCAGCCTGTGGTTAGCTTTTTAGTGGTTACTCTTGCTCATTTCTTTTCATCACCTTGCTATCCTTGAAGTCCGGTTTTCCGTAATAGATACGGATATCGCCTCGCTCGGATTAGTGGACGTTTCTGTCATCAATGTACCTGGCGTGTGCCTTATACACCTTTAGTGCAATAGGTCAAGGAGACCTCAAAGCAAAATGAGTGGGTACAAGACAACCCTCAAAACGAGTTACTCCTGACCAGAAACGGTTTTTCTGGTTTTAGAGATTGGAAGATCTGTTTAAATCTACCAGCCCGTTGTCGGTAACATTCTGCTATATATCTCTCTGTCTGTTCTTGTTTGTTTTGCTCACCTGGCAATTATCATTTAATTGTCAGAGGCTACCAAACAAGACTCTATCACCTCCTATGAACTTAATTCATCCATTTCTTATGTTTGACATCCGTTGCAGAAAAAAGTTGATCTTCCTGCT
>CAZORT010000004.1:4617-7152 GCA_964582575.1 uncultured Thermotogae bacterium | reverse complement strand
TTCATCCATTTCTTATGTTTGACATCCGTTGCAGAAAAAAGTTGATCTTCCTGCTTGGACGATCCGTGTAATCGTTGCACCGCAACGCCGACAGGATGCTCCCTCTCGGCCATAGACCGTCAGGCTTCCTTGAAACCCGCCGTAGTCTCCATCTGCATTGCGATAGTCAGAGACTGTATTACCGAGTGTGGTTCCCATCCGGTTAATTGCCTCGTTGAGAACTTGCACAATTGCCGGATGAAGCGCATAAATCTCTGCCTGTGTAAGAGTATTTGCTGCGCGACGCGGGTTGATTTTCGCCCGCCATAACGCCTCAGACGAATAGATATTTCCCAGACCAGCGATCCGCTTTTGATCCATCAGTAGTGGCTTAATCGGAGTACGCGATGTACCAATGATCTTTGCCAAGTGTGTTGCGGTAAATTCTTCAGAGAGCGGCTCCACTCCTAAATGATACGGAAAACCATTTTGTGAATACTCAGCTGTGCCTAAACGACGCGGATTGATAAAGTAGACTTTGCCGCAATCAAGGTGAAGGATAAAGCGGGTATATTTCTCTTCAGCAGAAGAACAAGAGAGAGAGAGCCGGCCAGACATTCGCAGATGGACAATGAGTAAATGTCCGTCAGATAGAAGGAAGAGAATGTACTTCCCCCGACGCTTTACTGCGTGAATAGTCATTCCAGCAAGCGCATTGACTGGAAGATCCAGACGTGGATCAAGCACCTGCAATGCAATAATCTTTGCCCCTTTAATTCCACTCAACCCGCGGATGATCGTCTCTACTTCAGGTAATTCAGGCATTTTTTCTCCTGCTATTATTTTTTCTTAGATTCATTATCATTGTTAATATTGCTACTTACACACTGGACACAGATTCCATAGAGATAAATTTGTACTGCTTCTACTCGGTGCCCGCAAAGAACATCTCCCGGCCGGAGCACACAGGCAAGGTCAATGTCGTACAGATTTTCACAGCTGCGGCAAAGGAAGTGTAGGTGCGGATTAGCATTGCCATCATAGCGGGCTATCTCACGGTTAATTATCACTTCCTGAATTGCTTTTACCCTTTTTAACGCATTGAGCACATTATAGACCGTCGCTCTTGTAAGAGACGGAATGGCATCCTTCACCCCATTGTAAATCTCCTCAGCAGTTGGATGGGAGTGACTCTCGTCTAAGAATCTCAGCACAGCTATCCGCTGAATAGTCGGAACAAGCTTTAAGGTTCGCAGTTTTGCAGAATAAACTTCAGTGTTCATTTTAGAATAATTATAAACTAACTTCATTCGAAAGTCAAACTTTAGTATCTTTTCGTCACTACTGTCGTGTCAATCAAGAAATGTCATTGCGATCCCTTCGCTTCTGTCATCTCGCTCAGGGTAAACTCCGCGAAGGATCTGACTGCTCTGCAGTCATCCTGAGCGAAGCGAAGGATCTTATAGCGCTCAGGGCAGGCTCCGGGAGAAATCTTTAGATTTCTCAGTCGTAAGGACTTCTTCAAAAGGACAAAGTATCGTCGACATGACACTACTATTATAACGTATAGTGATTCACTAATGTCATTTGTGTGAAATAGAAATTTTTCTACATCAGTGACAGATACGGAAAGATCGAAAGAAGAATCTGTTGGTGAAACGACCTGCTCTCCGGTGACTGATTTTAAAAACCAACAAGCTTTTCCCCTTTGTACCTGTAGTGCTAAATAGTGTATATTTGACCAAAGATAAAAGTAACGAGAGATTAAAGAAATCCAACTACGACTTTCTGATTACCAATGGATTAAGGAGACTCTTTTGTGAATAAAAAGAAGAAAGGTCACTTAGAAGTTATTACCGGGTGCATGTTCTCTGGAAAGACTGAGGAGCTAATTCGCCGACTGGAGCGAGTGCGGATCGCCCGCGGGCAACCTCTTCTGTTTAAGCCAACGATCGACGACCGTTACAGTCAAAACGCTATTGTTACTCATTATGGCCGTGAATTTGCCGCACAGTTACTCACCCCTGGCTTAGAATCACTCGAAACTCTAACCGAGATCGCGGGAGAAAAAGCACTGCGAAACGGAACGGTCGTTGCGTTTGACGAGGGAAATTTCTTCTCGGAAAGACTTCCTGCGCTCTGTGAGGGATTAATCGTAATGGGCAAACGAGTGATCGTTGCTGGTCTTGATCTTACTTTTGCCGCGGAACCGTTCGGCCCAATGCCTACTTTGATGGCGCTTGCCGACCAGGTAACCAAACTCCACGCTGTCTGTGTTAAGTGTGGAGAAGTTGCCACCCGCACCCAACGTTTAAGTAATGGAAAACCCGTACCGTTAACTGACCCGGTAATCAAGATAGGTGGGCTCGGTTCCTACGAAGCCCGATGTCGTACTTGCTATGACCAAGGATGAATTTAAGACTCATTCGATCGTTTACCTGTCTGTGCATACCCGCACGCAGATAGGCAATCTCATTAACGGCGAATATGGGGAGGGGCGATGCAATATCTGATGTAGTCGGGCTCGT
The DNA here is from genome assembly GCA_964582575.1 of uncultured Thermotogae bacterium. Lineage (GTDB taxonomy): Bacteria > Bipolaricaulota > Bipolaricaulia > UBA7950 > UBA7950 > UBA7950. The sequence goes on along the minus strand of CAZORT010000004.1, from coordinate 4,645 downwards.
CCCTGAGTCCGACCTTAAGGTCGGAGAC
>CAZORT010000004.1:0-4517 GCA_964582575.1 uncultured Thermotogae bacterium | reverse complement strand
CGACCTTAAGTACCTGTGGTAAGATTTCTTCCGGCGCCTGCCTTAAGAGCAATAGGGTCGAAATGAAACCTTCTGGCGAAACGATTTGCTATTTTGCGAATAATCGAATAATAAGGTAGGATGTGATCAGAAAGCAAAAATCGCAACTAAACAGGAGCAAGATTACAATGAGTACACAGATTGTTGTGAACGGGGAAAAAATTACCAATTCAGCTGCTAATGCGGTTATCGTTATATTTGCTCTTCTCGTTGTGGGAGGAATCACAGCGCTTCTTCTCTTTCTGATTCTTCCTATGATTGGAGTGATTCTCTCACTGTCAATAGGCTTAGTGATCGTGGCGTTGATCGTGTTGGGTGTCGGCATCCCACTTATCTTAGCAAGCGAACTATTAGTTAGAGTTGTTATGACCCCGTTTGTGATTCTTAAGGAGAGACTTACGAGAAAGTCCGGCTATTGACCAGCGTCTCAGAAAAAGAAAGATACATAATTTCTTTTAGCTGTCAATTAATCTATGTGCGTAGGAGGTTGTTGAATGCGTTACCTTTTAAGTTCGCGTAAATGGATGATCATTACTGGTGCCTTCATCGGAGTGACAGCAGTTCTGCTGCAACGGTTAGGTAATCCACCGAATATGGGGATTTGCGTCGCATGTATGGTGCGAGACATCTCTGGTGCAATTGGCATTCATCGCGCCTGGGCAGTGCAATATATCCGACCAGAGATTATCGGGTTTGTTCTTGGCGCGCTGCTTGCTGCGCTCGCCACACGTGAATTTCGCGCTCGCGCCGGATCAGCACCAATTATCAAGTTTATGTTGGGCTTCTTCGTCATGATCGGCGCATTAGTCTTTCTCGGATGTCCGTGGCGAGCATTACTGCGCTTGGCAGGTGGTGATGGAAATGCAATTCTCGGCCTATTAGGCCTAATAGCAGGGATAGGGATTGGAATTCTGTTCATCAAGTCAGGTTTCAATCTGGGACGCAATTATCCTACCAGAGCAGCGACAGGGCTGATCATACCAATAATAATGGTCGGCTTACTTATATTGCTTTTATGGCGACCACTACTGGCAACTGGGGTTGTCTTTTTCAGTGCAGTAGGACCTGGGTCGATGCGCGCGCCGATTATCATCGCGCTGCCCATTGCAATGGCAATCGGGTTTTTAGCTCAGCGAACTCGGTTTTGCACAGTAGGAGCAATCCGTGACCTGATCTTGCTCAAAGACACCCATCTGATGAGTGGAGTTCTTACCCTGTTGGGAACAGCATTTCTTGTTAACCTGATTTTAGGACAATTCTCTCCTGGTTTTGCCGACCAACCGATCGCTCATACTGGTCATCTGTGGAATTTCGGAGGGATGGTTTTAGTCGGTCTTGCTTCTGTATTGGCCGGCGGATGTCCGGGTCGACAGCTCTTCCTTGCCGGCGAAGGTGATGGCGATGGAGCTCTCTTTACTTTCGGAATGTTCGCCGGGGCCGCTTTTTCCCATAACTTTGCTGCCGCTAGTACATCTGCTGGACCGGCGATATGGGGACCGGCAGGCGTGCTCATTGGGTTAATCTTCTGTCTGATCATTGGATTCAGTATGCGTGATTCATAAAGGAGGCAATGATGACGGAACGAATAGATCTATGCGGGCTATCCTGCCCGCTACCTGTTGTTAAAACAAAGAAGAGATTAATGGAATTGCAACAAGGAGTATTAGAGATAGTCGTTGACGCGTTAGTTGCGCAAGAGAATATCACCCGGATGGCAACCAACAATGGATGGAAAGTTGATATTATCCAGCAGGATGAAAAGTATCACCTTATGCTCTCAAAAGCCGATGATCTATCTCGATAACGCCGCCACATCATGGCCTAAACCTCCACAGGTGAACGAGGCGATGGTCTCCTTTCTCACTGATATAGGAGCAAATCCCGGCCGATCATGCCACCGCCTTGCGATCGAAGCAGGACGAATTGTTTATAATGCGCGTGAACTGTTAGCCGAACTGTTCGCTGTCAGCGATCCGCGCTCTATTCTGTTAGGGCCGAATGCAACCTATTTTCTTAACATTGCCTTGCAAGGGTTATTGCGGTCAGGTGATCATGTAATAACGAGCAGCATGGAGCATAACGCTGTGATGCGTCCATTACATAATCTGGCACGTCATGGGATCAAGCTGACCGTCATTCAATGTTCCGACCACGGAGAACTCGATCCACAGGAGATCACTCACGCAATTCAGCCGAAAACAGCGATGATTGTCTTAAATCATTGTTCAAACGTAACTGGCGGGATGCTGCCAATAGCACAAGTGGGCCAGATCGCTCGCCAACACAATCTTATCTTTCTCGTTGATGCGGCACAGACAGCCGGTGTATGGCCGATCGACATTGAGAAAGAGGCTATTGATCTGTTAGCCTTCACTGGTCACAAAAACCTTTATGGACCGCCAGGCACTGGAGGAATGGTAGTGGGCAAACGTGTGCCGCTCTCGGCTATGACTCCATTGGTCTTTGGCGGAACAGGGAGCCGTTCATCTGAGGCAGAACAGCCCGATTTTCTTCCTGATCGTTATGAGAGTGGGACACCGAACACCGTTGGTTTAGCCGGCCTCGCTGCCGGAGTAAGATATCTATTCGACAGAGGAATTAAGACTATCCAACATCAGACTGCGCAGCTCACTGCGAAACTGCGTATTGGCTTAGCCGAAATACCACGGGTAATCATCTATGGAAAACCTGACAGCACAGCGATCGTCTCGTTCAATATCGATGGCCTTACTCCATCAGAAGTTGGATTGCGACTCGATGAAGATTACAACATTATGTGCCGCGTCGGCCTCCACTGCGCACCCGCAGCTCATAAGACAATTGGCACTTTCCCTGTGGGGACTGTCCGTTTCAGCTTAGGCCTCTATACCACCGCCGCAGATATTGAGCAGGCAGTAATGGCAATAACGGAGATTGCTCGCAGCGCACAATGAACGATGTGATACTTTTTCATTCGACGACTGTTGCCCTTAAGATGGAAAAATTAGCTAAAGCAGAGGGTGTCACAGTAAAGTTGATCCCTGCTCCACGCCATCTCTCCTCTGATTGCACCTTTGCCTTACGCTTTGAGCGGAGAGAACGTGCTACAGTCGATCGAATATTACAAGAGAATCAGATCGAACACATTGGAATCGATCAATTAGATTGATTTAACGCCTATTATAGTAAGATTCAACCAAGGAGTAACGAAAAATGGCTAAAATTTACGTAACTTGTAAAGTATTTGAAGATGATATCGAAAGGCTGCGCTCCGCTGGACATACAGTTGAAATGCGTAATTGCCGCGGTCCGATTGATCAGGCTGAATTATTAAAGAAGATCCCCGCTGTTAATGCGCTCATATGCCTCTTGTCCGAGCGGATTGATGCTGAAATAATTACAGCGGCAAAGAATCTGAAGATTATCGCCAACCTCGGAGTTGGCTACAACAACATCGATGTTGAAGCAGCGCGTACCGCCAAAATCATTGTCACCAATACTCCTGGCGCTCTAACTGAAGCAACAGCTGACTTTACCTTTGCTCTCCTGTTGGCTGCTGCACGGCGGATCGTAGAGGGAGACACCTTTGTTCGAGCGGGGAAGTTTCTCGGTTGGGAATTGACCGGGCCGCTACTCGGTCTGGAGGTCTATGGAAAGACACTCGGAGTCGTGGGGATGGGAAAGATCGGAACAGCAGTCGCTCGCCGTGGACGGCTCGGTTTTGGGATGAAGGTTCTCTACCACAACCGCGGGCGAAACGAAGAGGCAGAAAAAGAGATTAGTGCACTGCACGTTCCTTTGGAAAGGCTTCTCAAAGAGAGTGACTTTATCTGTATCCACACACCGCTTACCCCACAAACACACCATCTAATTAACCGACAATCATTTACACAGATGAAAAGTTCAGCGATTCTGGTGAACATAGCCCGCGGCCCGGTCGTTGATGAGGAGGCATTGGTCTGGGCACTGACAACTGGCAAGATCGCTGGAGCAGGGATCGATGTCTACGAAGAGGAGCCAGCAATCCATCCTGGTCTCATCAGCTTGCAAGAACGGGTTGTACTCGCTCCACACCTGGGAAGTGCTACTGAGGTGACCCGCCGCGCACTGGCGAAAATAGCGGTCGACAACGTATTAAGTGTACTTGCTGGTGCACCGCCGCTTAACCCAGTTACGTAACGAACTGAGCCAGTAGAATTTTACCGATCGTATCTGCATATTGTTATTGAGGATAAAGACCGATATCGTGCTCTACTCAGGAGCCAGAAGCCAGAAGCCAGGAGACAGAAACCAGGAGCCAGAAAGCAGGAGACAGAATTCAGGAGTCAGAATTCAGAAGTCAGGAGGCAGGAGACAGGAGACAGAATCCAGAAGTCAGAATTCAGAATCCAGAAGTTAGAATGAAGATGGAGTCAGTAGTACGTTTCACTATTATCTTGTCAATCCTATTGCCTCATTAATAAATGTTACCGAAGAAGGCCGGGATAGGAGTTCCTGTG
>CAZORT010000003.1:14299-25503 GCA_964582575.1 uncultured Thermotogae bacterium | reverse complement strand
TCCATTCTGCCAGTTGATAAACAGAAACTACAGACTATAATCTGTCGGTGACAGATGCCAGAGTGGCGAAATTGGTAGACGCGCGGGACTCAAAATCCCGTGACCTTCGGGTCGTGTGGGTTCGATTCCCTCCTCTGGTAAAAGATAAAAAGATTACTGCGGATTATCTTTAGTTCTTTTTCCGACGCGTATGCCGGAGAAATGCGGGAATGTCAAAGTCGCCAGGTCGGCTACGTGCTCTTTCATCTATTTTAGCAATCATCGCTTCATTTTCGAGCAATCCTTCTTCATCTTTACCCGTAGAGAGGGAAAAACCTGTAGCGATTACCGTAAGCCTCACTGTATCCATACCATCGCAAATTGTGGTGCCAAATATGATATCTGCTCGATCAGAGACCGCCTCGCGAATCAATGAGGCTGCCTCAGTGACTTCTTCCAATGATAGGTCTGAACCACCAGTAATGTGCATGATCACTTTACGAGCGCCATTGATTGAACCATCGAAAAGAGGAGAAGAGATGGCATTGCGTGCGGCATCTTTTGTTTTAGTATCTCCTTCTCCATAGCCTATTCCCATCATTGCTGTTCCAGCATCCCGCATTACACTCTCGACATCAGCAAAATCAAGGTTGATCATTCCAGGGAAGGTAATTAGATCGGTGATCCCTTGCACTCCATGGCGCAGTACTTCGTCGGCCAATGCAAATGCCTCGGTTAACGGAGTGTTCGCAGGAGTAACTTTAAGGAGTTTGTCGTTGGAAATAACAATTATCGTATCAACACATTTAGAGAGTGTTTCAATACCTATCTTCGCTCTTTCCGCTCGTGCAGCTCCTTCAAAGGAGAATGGACGGGTGACAATCCCGGTTGTCAGTACGCCGGCATCTTTGGCTAACATAGCGATCACCGGTGCAGCTCCTGTTCCAGTCCCTCCCCCCATACCACAAGTAATGAATGCCATGTCGACGCCTGTAAGGATATCCATGATCTCTTCGCTACTCTCTTCTGCAGCGAGTCTTCCTATTTCGGGATTACCGCCAGCGCCAAGCCCTCCGGTAAGTTTTCGTCCAATTTGTATGACGTGATGAGCTCGTACTGTTGACAACACTTGCGCGTCGGTATTCACCGCAACTAACTCGACATCTTTCACTCCAATCTCGGACATTCGATCGACAGCGTTACCGCCGCCGCCGCCGACGCCGATAACCATAATCCTTGCAAGTGGGCGTTCTGTTTGCTTATTCATCAGCTTTATCATCCACGTATAATCCGTCTAAACCATTCAAAGAGTTTAGTAATTAACGACTCGCTTGACCTCTTCTTAATGGGGTGCCGCTTAAAGTCTCTGCTTTCCATGGCGTACTTTAATAATCCAATGGAAGTGGCATATATCGGAGATTCAACAATATCGCTCAGTCCATGAATCCCTTCAGGAATATTGCCTCTTCGTGCCGATATGCCATATCGGTCGGCAACAAATTCCGCAATACCATGTAATAGGGATGTTCCGCCGGTGATAACGAGGCCTGCAGGAACAAGGTCACGATACCCGGCATCCTCTATCTCTTGCATTGCTAAGTCAAAGAGTTCTTCTACACGTGGTTCAATAATCTTTGCCAGCTTTTTCCTGGAAACGATCTTTCGGCCGTCTCCACCGATCGTTGCTACTTCGATTGTCTCATTATCGCTCACGCTGTCGACCAAAGCAGTTCCAGCAACCTTTTTGATCCTTTCCGCCTCTTCAACAGTAGTTTGTAATCCAACAGTAATATCGTTGGTAATATGTCCGCCAGCAATGGGAATAACTTTGGAAAACCAGATATCTCCACCGCGGAAAACACTGATATCTGCTGTTCCACCACCGACATCCATCAGTATAGCTCCCAGCTCTTTCTCCGCTGAGGAGAGAACCGCCATACTAGAAGCAAGCGGCTCTAGCACAATCTGTTCAATACCGATTCCTAACGCTTCTATACAACGGGCAAGATTATGGACAGCAGTGATCGAGCCGGTGACGATATGAACATCAACCTCCAATCGTGTGCCGGTCATTCCTATTGGATCAGTGATTCCATCTTGACCGTCGACAATATATTGTCGTGGAATAATGTGGATAACCTCGCTCTCCTGCGGAAGCTGAAGTGCTTGCGCTGTTTCTACCACACGACGGAGATCATCAGCAATGATTGTTCTACTTGGCCGGTTGATGGAAACTGTTCCACTGTTATTGAGCGATGAAATATGCTTCCCAGCGATCCCAACATAAACCGAACTGACCTTAATGTCGGCCATCGTCTCCGCTTCCTCAATTGCTTTGCGAATAGAAGAGACAGTTCGACCGATATCAACGACTACTCCCTTCTCTAACCCAGATGAAGGACCCTTCCCCATACCGATTATCTCAATTGAACCACCGATTAGGTTGCCTACTAAAGCGACAATTTTAGTCGTTCCCACGTCAAGTGCCACTACCACTTTTTCCTGTTTCACCTCTTCACCGCCTTGTGCGGGGCGCTAAAATTGCTGTGCCCCGGAATCTGAGATCTATCGACCGATAATGTTGTATATCAAATTTATCTATCAGAGTAGATAAAACATCAATTTGCTCGTCAATTGAATTGAGGCTGCCAAGCCGCACTTTAAGACCATTCGTTCCGAGCAGAAAGAGATTATCGGGATCTGTAAGGTCTGCTGCGATGAACGGACCGGTAGTTAATCCTGCTCGCCATAGCGCTGCTAAGACCAAAATTCCCGCTGGATCAATAGAATCTCCTGGATTGATGTTCTCATTAACAACCCCATACAACACAAGGCCACGATTAGTCTCTCTGTCAATCTCTGCCAAGATATATCCCTCAACATCAATCGCCATCAAATGACTATTCATACCAACGGAAACCTCTATTGCTGCCACCTTCTCCCTTTCTTCAACCTGGATTTTAACCTTATTTGGGAGTAATCGCTTCACAGATACTCCTCTAATCCATGGAAGAGATAAAATATCATCTCTTACCCTGCCAAGTGGTAATCGTAAAATATTATCACCAATTGTAAACCCGGTCAAATATTGAATTTCCTCATCAGAGACACGCTGATTACCTATCACAACTAATTCACGGAATTCAAATAGAGGAATCCAAGGACCATAGAGCAAGAGGATAATGAACGTAATGACGATACTAACAGCAATAACCCGTTTCTTCATTCTCCGTTGTAGCCAGTTTCGTTTCAATCGCAAACTACTTCTATCTCCAATTTTAACTTAATATTAAACTTCTTATACACTTTTTTTTGTGTAATGTCAATTACTTTCAGAACATCGGCGCTTTTTGCCCCCCCGAGATTAAGGATGAAATTAGCATGTTTTGTAGATACCTTGGCCTTTCCCACCGTAAATCCCTTAAGATTAGCCTTCTCAATTAGCTCTCCGGCAGAGCGGCCAGCAGGGTTGACAAAGACGCATCCGGCGCTGGGGAGAGTTAAAGGTTGTTTTAAGGCGCGTTGCGCAAGGAGAAGTTGCCGATCATACGGCTGCTTATTGGCAAGATGAAAGTGCACCCAAAGGATAATAAGACCAGCCTCTCTGATTCCACTGTGACGATAGGAAAAAGAACAATCTTTTTTGGTTATAACGCTGACTCTTCCCGATCGTTCAAGGACGGCTACTTCACTTACTACATCGCTGATCGATGCTTGTGGGATTCCCGCATTCATCGCCACTGCTCCTCCCACTGTGCCTGGAATTCCCGCCAGAAAATTCAGCCCGTGATAGTCAAAAGTATTAGCCGCATCAAGGAGAGAATTGATCGGCTCTCCCGCCCAGGCGGTTAGTCCATTTTTTTCCAATCGCAAACCGCGCAATCGACCGGTAGCGATAACTAAACCAGAATAGCCTTTATCGAGGAAAAGCAGGTTTGATCCGTTGCCGAGGATAAAATATGGTTGCTGGTGACAAGCACAGAATCTCAGCGCTTGTTTTATATCAGCTGTATGTTGCGGATAGAAGAGACATGCAGCGGCCCCGCCGATTTGGATCGTTGTGTGGCGGGCCATCTCTTCGTTTAGATAGATATCTCCTGTGACAAGAGAACGGAATTCTTTCCACAACTCTGCTGGAATTGGTTTATCTGCTCGCACCTGCAGCTACCGGAAGGAAACTACCTTCTTTCAGGAATGACGATATTGCTGTTGTCACCTTCCAAATATCACCGGCACCGAAACTGATAATAAAATCACCTGGTTCTATCTGTTCCTTAAGTAACTCCACCCCAACAGCTGTGGATGATAGAGCATAGACTTGCGTATCGGCAGCTTCTTTTATCGCATCAACGATCAATTGTGATGATACGCCAGTAATTGGAAGCTCGCATGCCGGATATATAGGAGCAACTAAGGCGATCTCTGCTTGACGGAACGCTCTGCCAAATTCTGTTCCTATTGCCTGCGTGCGTGTATAACGATGCGGTTGGAATATTGCAATGATTCGACGACCATTCCAACCATCACGTATCGCCTGTAATGTCGCTTCAATCTCTGCCGGAAGATGAGCATAATCATCGACGACTGTTACCCCGTTCTCCTCCAGAATTTGAAATCGTCGCCGCGGAAGTTGAAATGAAGCCAGTGCCTCTGCTGCATCCTGCAGATCAACTCCCACAAGGAAACTAGCCCCGATCGCTGCTAAAGCATTTTGAACATTGTGTACTCCCGGAGCAGCGAGGGATACCCGACAGATTTGCCGCCCAAATAGGACTATATCAAATTGGGTGTTGAGTTGCTCATGCTCGATATTTATCGCCCGAAGATCAGCTTCTGCTTTGATTCCAACAGTGAATGGCGCAGTAACATCTTTGGCCAATCTTTGTATATTAGGATCATCAATCGATAGGACGCTCTGTTCTGCTTGGGTGATAAACCGCGTAAAATTCTCTTTGATCGCGTCATAGGTTTTATACGTAGTCAGATGATCTTTGTCAATATTTCCCAATACGGCAATTGACAACCGTAAAGCAAGAAAAAGACCATCACTTTCATCAACTTCGGTAACTATCAGTCCATTGCTGCCTAAACAAGCATTCCCTCCTAAAGCAGGACAATCTGCTCCGATTAGATATGTAGGATCTAACCCTGTATACGATAGTATAGTAGCAATCATCGCTGTGGTCGTTGTCTTTCCGTGTGTACCCGCTACACCGATCGATCGTTGACTTCCCAGTAGATTGGACAAAGCATGAATGCGGGGCAAAATACGAATCTCTCTCTTTCGTGCCTCTCCTATCTCTACATTAGTGGTGTAATCGATCGCTGAAGAGACAATTACCTCTTCTATCTCATCAGTAATATTGGATGGATGGTGATCAAGATATATTTGTGCGCCGGCATTGCGTAGATATATTGTTTTATTATTTTCGCACAAATCAGAACCGCTGACAGAACACCCTGCTTGAAGCATCACTTTTGCCAATCCACTCATTCCATCTCCACCGATACCAACAAAATGATAATATTTTCTCGAATTTTGCACGATCTCTCTCCTTTAATTTAATGCGGTAATTACGTTCGACATTCGTGTTGCTGCTCCTCTCTGACTAAGACGCCGAGCATTGGTTGCCAGTTGGTTGAGTATCTTCTCACTATTGATCGTTCTTAGAATCAATGAAGCCAAATCATCTTTCTTTAGTCTTTCTTCATCGAATAGAATGCATGCTTTCTGAGCGTCCAGATAACGAGCGTTTTCCCATTGATGATTAGCCGCAGCCCCTGTCCACGGAATCAATATAGCTGGTTTGCCACAAGCAATAATCTCTGCCAGAGAAGTAGCTCCAGCGCGTGAGACAATCAGATCGGCTATTGCGAACGCGTTCGCCATATTATCGATATACTTTGTTGTGGTGATATTTTCGATTCCTGCGGCAGCAAGCTCAGTTGTAATCTCTACTTGCTGCTCGTCATTCCCGTTTATCAACAATACTTGTAATTGGTGGCAGGCACTAAATCTCTCCTTGGCACGGATAATTTGCTCAGTCAGCACCTGCGAGCCATGTGAGCCGCCGAAGACCAATATTGTTTTACGAGTTGGATTCAGATTGAATTGCTGATATAGAATATCTGTTCGCTGCGCAAGAAAAAAGTCTTCTCTGATCGGATTGCCAGTCACTATTATCTCTTTTGCGTAGGGGAAAGATTGCTCTGTTTTGTCGTAGGAGAGCAGCACCTTAGTAACGAATGGGGAGAGAAGGCGATTGGTCAATCCGGCAACTATATTTTGTTCATGAATCATGGTCTGTCTCCGTAGAATTACTCCCCACACAAGGATAGGGAATGAACTGTACCCTCCCATACCGACGATCACAGTCGGTCGAAATAGCGCAATAACGACCGCTGCTTCGATAAATGCTACAACAAGGAAGAAGAGCGCCGTGATGTTTTGGATAATATCGCCTCTGATTAAACCGCGCGTATGGAGAGGAAAAAATTTGACTCCACGATAGGTAGGAAGCAGACGAGCTTCCAAGCCTCGCCTTGTACCGACATAAGCGAATTTTATTTGCTCATCTTGTCGCCTGATCTCTTCAATAAGCGCCAACGCAGGATAGAGATGACCTCCTGTGCCTCCGCCGGCAATCATTATGCGCATGTTTTAGCTCCTTGTTTAGCAATGTTGAGTAATATTCCGACCATAGCAAATGAAACAACAAGAGAAGATCCGCCATGACTGATAAACGGCAAAGTAAGACCGGTCACTGGAAAGAGACCCAGCGCAATGCTTATATTCAAAAAAGCCTGCACACATATAACAAACCCCAATCCCATTGCCAACATGTATCCAAAGCGGTCTGGCGCATGCTGAGCAATTTTTAGTGCCCGCCACCCAAAGATTAAGAAGAGAGAGAGCAAAATAAGACCTCCGATAAATCCAATCTCCTCGGCAGTGATAGAGAAAATAAAGTCATTATAGGAGGCCGGCAAGTAAAGGAGTTTTGTCTGGGAATTTCCAATTCCGCGACCGAAAAATCCGCCCGACCCAATCGCTGTCAAAGACTGAATAGTCTGGAACCCAGCAGTCGCACGATGGGCAAATGGATCAATAAACGCAATTAAGCGTGCCATGCGGTAAGGAGCAATTTTCATCACCACAAAAGCAAGCGAGATGGCAATCGTTCCCATCCCAATGAGATGAGATAGCTTTGCTCCAGCAAGAAAGAGCATAAATCCAGTCAAGATGCCAAATCTAAAGACCATCCCAAAATCAGGTTGTTGCAGAACAACCGCTGCGATAACGAGAAATACAGCGATGAACGGAGCGATCCCATATCTGAAGTTTCTTAATTGATCTTGTTTACGAACAGTGGCGGCTGCCAGATAGATAACCAACGCGAGATTCATCAATTCAGTCGGCTGAAGATTAAGGAAACCGAGACGAATCCATCTTCGATCAACGAATCCACCTAACGGAAGAATAGTAAGGAACGTGAGAATAAACATACTGATAAGTAGCAGGTCGTCTAACCGAGCAAAACGTCGATAATCGAACCGAGCAAAGAACGCTAATAAACCTATGCCGATTGAACCAGCCACCATCTGTGTGATTAGCGCATGAAAACTATTGCGCTGGCGGACTACCATAATCGGATAAGTAGCGCTATATACCATCACTAAACCGCAGAAGAACAAGATCATAGTAGTGAGAAGCAATAACCAATCGGAGTGATTATCTTTAGTTTCCCCCCTTCTGCTGCCATTATCGTGCCGGAATAAGCGTTCCTTCACCAACTCCTCCTGGGTTGAACACCAACCCCATCAGTCACAATCTAACCAAGCTATATCAAGTAATCATCTTATTACAACTTACCTATATTTTGGCGAAAATATCCTCAAAGGATAAGGAACCCTGTCAGGGTACAAACGAAAGTTGGTCATAGTCACAGGTGATCATTGTCCCTTGCAAAGAAGAAGCTTGATCAATTTGACATTCTTATTTTAATACTGTATATTAAGTAATAGTTAAAATACTTAATTGGATAGGGGCGGCAAATAAATGACACAAAATCCATCAGAAATATTCAAAGTATTAGGCGCAGAAACACGTGTCGCAATTATTGAGGTATTAAAATCAGAGAAGGCCGTTGGAGCCACACGGATTGCGGAGATACTGGGCATCACTCCTGCTGCAGTGTCGCAGCACCTGAAAATATTGAACCAAGCTGGCCTTGTCAAGAAAGAGCGAAAAGGCTATTGGATCCCGTACTCTATTGATGAGAAAGCATTGGAAAATTGCCGCTGTTTAGTAAGCAGAGTTTGCACATGTGAATACAAAAGACTCAACCGTTTCAGCCGTCGCCAGATGGACCAAGTTACTCTCTCCTCACTGATAGAGTATGAACAAGAATTGAAAATAGAACTAGATAATGTTCGGGAAAAAATCGTAGAGATTAAGAGAAAAACAGAGTAGAAAAATTTTTACGCATTTAATTAAGGAACAGTCTGAATACTTAATTTAAGTTTTTGTGCAATTAGTTTGACCGATCTATTATATAAGGAGGTGATAAGAAATGTTCAAACCTCACAACGGTCACGGCTATAAATGCGGATGTGAATGCCACCACTGTGAATGTGGGCCAGGTGTATTCGCGCGACAGTTCATTACAAGAGAAGAGCGACTGGAGCAGTTGAAAGAATACAGAGACCAACTGAAACAGGAACTTAAAGGTGTAGAAGAACATATCCAAGAGTTAGCTGGCAATGGTTGCAAATAAAAGTCAATCATAAGTTAACTTACGAAGATACATCGGCCGAGGGACGATGCCCTTGGCCGATGTACAATGCACAATACCCGCCTGCCTGTGCCGACACGGCAGATAGGGCGTACATCTCCCCTGTCAACGCTTTACCCATGCCCTCACCCGGGCCGGCGTAGACTTAGGGTTTTTCTCGGGAGGGGGATCGCTAACCTTTCCCTGTACGGCCTCCAGCCTTGCTCAGCAACCTGGACTCTCTTTTAGCTACAGACCTTCCTGCATCTCTGCCTAAACGAGTACGCTCGCAGCCAGGCGATGTACGGACAGACGGCTTTTTACGGTGCTTTTCAAGCAGCGCACATTAAATCACGAACTTTTTTGGGTGTTGTTGTTTACTCTGCGAAAAAGATTTATACTTGTCTATCGTTATTTTCTTGATGGTTCGTTGGAAAAGAAACTAAATTCACAATAGCGGAAGGACACAGATGGATTGCACACTTCTCTCTCAATCTCGCCCTCTCTTTGCCGGACAGGTAGAGTTGATAGCAGCAAAAAGCGTTGAAGGAGAATTTGAAATTATGCCCGGACATGCGCCGTTGATCGCAATGCTCGCCGTTGCTCCATTGCGAATCAAAACGACCGCAGAGGAGCATATCTACGCAGTACGGCATGGTCTGCTGCAAGTAAGCTCTAATCAAGTATTGATTCTAACCGAAGAAGCGATACTTCCTGAAGAAATTAACCGTGAACAAGTAATGGAGCGACGCGCGAAGATCATGACTTTGCTCCAGTCTGCTATCGTGGAGAAGAAAACACTGCTAACCGATGAATTATCTTGGCTGGAAGCACAGCTAAAGGTTAAACGAGTGCATTAAAAATTGAAAGGTAAAAGACTAAAACAACAGCACGACATATTAAAAGGGAACTATTTAAAGCCACAGATGGACACAAATTCTTATTTAAGGAACGTAACTATTCAGGAGTCAAGAGCCAGAATTCAGGAGTCAGAATGAAAAGGGAACCAGCCAACCCTTTTCAAGGTTTGATTGTCTTATCTGCGTGCCTGCCTGAGCGAGTACGCTCGCAGACAGGTAACGCACAGGTAAGTTTGCAACAGGCTCATCAAGTCGTGTTATCCTCTATTCTGGCTCCTGACTTCTGCCTCCTGAGCAGTTACAAAAAGAAATAAAATGAACAAACGAGTAGTTGTTACGGGTATTGGTCCGTTAACTCCGATTGGAATCGACAAAGAAGCCTTCTGGACTGGTTTGACTACTGGGAAATCAGGTGTGCAACGAGTCGATGATATGGTCGATCTGGATGGGATTGATGTTAAGATTGGCGCTCCAGTAACTAATTTTAACCCTCTTGATTATATAGATAAGAAGCGGGCGCGGAGGATTGAACGCGCTACTCAAATGGCCATCGCAGCTACGCAATTGGCGGTGAAGGATGCACAGCTTAATCTGAAGTCAATTGATCCTTATCGGGTTAGTGTCCTTAGCGGAACTGGCATTGGCGAGTTAAAGGCAGCAATTGACAACTTACACCTCCTTGACGCTGATGGTCCACGCCGGGTCAGCCCGTTCTTTATTCCTCAATTTATGCCGAATGCCATTCCGGCGGAGATTGCAATTGAATTCGGTTGTAAAGGACCTAATTTCGGTATTGTATCAGCATGCGCCAGTTCAGCGCATGCAATAGGAATAGCTGGTTTAATGATCCATAGTGATTATAGCGATGTTGTTATCGTTGGCGGTTCTGAGACATTGTTCCTTAAACTTGTTTACGCTGGCTTTGCCCGCATGGGAGCCCTTTCACAGCAAAATGATCAGCCAACAAAAGCTTCGCGACCATTTGATCGCCAGCGAGATGGTTTTGTGCTCGGAGAGGGAGCAGGATCCATAATCTTAGAAGAGTTTACGCAGGCAAAAAAAAGAGGAGCAAGAATATATACGGAACTCTGTGGATTTGGAATGAGCGCTGATGCTCATCACATCACTGCTCCGGCTGAAGATGGCGCAGGAGCGGCCGCAGCAATGAAAATGGCATTGGCAACAGCCGGTTTAACCCCCACGGATGTCGATTACATCAACGCACATGGAACATCAACATTGCTCAACGACAAATCAGAGACGGACGCAATTAAACAAGTCTTTGGAGATCATAGTTATCATCTTAAGGTAAGCGCTACCAAATCGCAGATCGGCCACTTACTGGGAGCGGCAGGGATAGTTGAAGCAATCGCCACTATCATGTCGATCGAGCGCTCACATATTCCGGCAACGATCAACTATGTGCAACCCGATCCAGATTGTGATCTTGATTATACGCCGCTGGGACATGATGGCCAAATTACAGTCGCCTTAACTAACTCGTTTGGCTTCGGCGGGCAAAATGTGTCACTTCTCTTCAGTTCCAGAGAGATTTGATAATGGGTTAGGAAAAAGACGGTTCTGAGGGACG
>CAZORT010000003.1:0-14199 GCA_964582575.1 uncultured Thermotogae bacterium | reverse complement strand
TTCAGTTCCAGAGAGATTTGATAATGGGTTAGGAAAAAGACGGTTCTGAGGGACGTGGGAAGATCGTTCAGAAATTGTTCAAGGTTTCAGAACAGCTGATCGTGAGGGAGAGAGTTTCTCAATTGTTTTTCCTGTCTGCCTGTGTGTATTTGCACGCAGACAGGGAACCTTGAACCGGAGTTATGGGTAAGGAGTAAATGCAATGGTGCAACAAAATTACGGGCAAAGAACTGAGGGATATCCAAGATCTCTGCCGCAAAGCATAGAGACAGAACAAGTCGTTCTTGGTTCAGCGCTCCTTGAGCCAGAGAGAGTGCTCCCTATCCTGTTGGACCAGCTTCGACCGGAACACTTCTATACGCAGCCTCATCGTATCATCTTTCGTGTTATTTATGAACTATCAGAACGGAGTGAACCGGCAGATGTGATTGCGGTAGCCAACCGGTTGGAAGAGAAGAATGAATTAATCAAAATCGGGGGGCGAGCCTATCTCAATGAACTCCTTGATCGGGTGACTACTACAGCAAGTCTGAGCTACTACGCTCAAATCGTCAAAAAAAAAGCAGTGCTGCGCGCACTCATCGAGGGTGGAACAAGGATCTCTGAGCTTGGATATGATGAAGAGCACGATATTGACGAGACTCTCGACCGGGCAGAGTCGATCATTTTCGATATATCTCACCGTGACTCCACCGACAGTTATTACCATCTGAAAGATTTCCTCGGCTCGCATATCGAGGAGCTAGAAAAGCTGCATAGTGATCCTGATCGCCATACTATTACTGGTTTATCAACAGGATTTGCAAAGTTTGATGAAATGACTTCTGGGTTGCGTAATTCAGATCTTATCGTCATC
The DNA here is from genome assembly GCA_964582575.1 of uncultured Thermotogae bacterium. GTDB lineage: Bacteria > Bipolaricaulota > Bipolaricaulia > UBA7950 > UBA7950 > UBA7950. The sequence continues at coordinate 13,343 of CAZORT010000003.1, read as the reverse complement.
GCTGGCAGGCCAGGGACGGGCAAAACAAGTTTTGCTCTGTCCCTTATGCGCAATATTGCTATTCGTGGCAAAGCTTCAGTAGGAGTATTTAGTTTGGAAATGACTAAGGAACAGTTATTAGAACGTCTACTATGCGGCGAAGCCAAAGTCAGTTTACACCGCCTACGCGGCGGGTTTGTGCCGGTAGGAAAATGGCGTGATATCGCCATGGCCGCAGGAAGGTTTCAAGATAGCAATATTATCGTCGATGATAGCCCAGGTATATCGATTATGGAGATCAAGGCGCGCGCGCGGAGGATAGCCTCTGAATATGGTCTTGACCTTATCGTCGTCGATTACATCCAATTGATCGAAGGAGGAATCAGGACCGATGTCCGTGAACAGGAGATCGCTTATATATCACGATCGCTTAAGAAATTAGCCCGAGAACTGAATGTCCCGGTCATTGCTATTTCGCAGCTAAGTCGTGCTGTAGAGAGACGTCCGGGCAAAAAAATACCGCAACTGGCTGATCTGCGGGAAAGTGGAGCAATTGAACAGGACAGTGACATCGTCATATTTATCTACCGCAAAGATTATTATGATGAGCCGGAAGAAGAATCACAGACGAGCGGACAGAGTATTGTCAGCGAAACAGAAATAATTATCGCCAAACAGCGTAACGGTCCATTGGGTAAGTTCATTCTTCATTTCCATAAAGGATACGCCAGTTTCTATCCGCCATCTTACGATAAAGAGCCGCCTTCATAAGGATATTACCGACCGTTTAGAGTCGTCAGTCTACAGTCGAGGAGCGTAAGTAACAAACAGAGGCAGAAAACCTCCTGTGCTTATTATTCTCTCCCTTTGCACCTGAAAAGGAAAGCAGTTACCTCTTCGCTGTAATGCTGTCATCTTAACTTTTTCTTCTCCCCGCGCCCAATATTTATCATTTTATCAGGCCAAGACTCTCTTTTAACAACGCCACAGCCTGCGCGGGATACTGCTGTGCTATCACTCCCGCAGAAGACATTATATAATTATGATCAATCAATACCTTCGCTCCCAGTGGGGGAGAGAGTGCGCTGCCTCTCTTATCTGCCATTATCTCTTCCAACAATGCTTTGCCGTGGGAATTGCGAGCAAAGAATCCGCCGGTACCAATGATCCACTTCACTTGGCTTAAGTCTTTCCCTTCAGCGATCGTTATCCGCCCTGTTGGTCCGTAGAGTTCTCTAATCCGTCCGGTATGACGTTGCAGTGCAACTGCGATCGCCTTTTGCGCTAATCGAAGTGTAAATTCTTCTTCTATTGGCGACTCAGGGATTGGTTTTATCGGAAATTCTTCGGCCGTTAATTTTAATTCGGCAGCCAGGTTCTCATTGCCAATTAAATTAGCCGTGCTTTTTGCACTGACAAAGAGCCCTAAATCTCCTTCCACGGTGCGCTTTGCCCGTGGTTCCGGAGCAATGAGAATTTCCGCTATCTCAGCTGAGCCTTCTGTAACAGAGTGCACATCCGTTGTTGCCCCACCAAGATCAATGACTACTAAATCACCGATATCATCTGCCAGCAACTTAGCTGCTATCATCACTGCCCCTGGAGTTGGAATGATCTTTCCGGAAACGAAATTCCCAATACGATCCATACCCGGAGCAGTAATGATATGACGTTCAAAGACCTGTTGGATCGCTCGCCTGGTAGGCTCGATATTAAGTTCATCAAGCCGGGGATAAACATTATCCACTACAGTCAAGCTGTGTGTAGTATTATTGAATATACGGCGGATATCTTCTCTTGCTGCGCTATTTCCGCCGTAAATAATAGGGATATTACTATTTAATGCAACGAGTTGACCAGCATTATATATAGCGGTCTCTCTCTCTCCTCCCTCTACCCCACCGGCAAGGAGAATGATATTCGGCGTAATCTCTTTAATCTGCGCCAAGTCACTTGCTCCTATCTTACCTGCAGTTACCAGGTGGATGACCGCGCCTGCGCCGAGAGCCGCTTCTCGTGCTGCACGAACTGTCATTGCAAGAACGAGTCCATGGACAGTCATCTTTAATCCACCAGCGGCGCTGGAAGAGGCCCATACCGGAATATCTGTTAGTTCATCAAATGATAACGGTAATATTTCATTGCCGTATGCCCAGTTTAAATCTTCAGCAAGGACTTTCAGCGCTTGCTGCAAGCCAAGCATTACATCTCCGGCAAGGACAGTTGTCAGACCTTCTCCAGTACCTAATAAGGCTGGTTTTTCTTGTAGCGACAGTCCTTTTACCTTTGTTATCGTGCTTCCGATTTCCGCAACTAATAGATCGATCTTCACCAGCGATCTCTCCGCAATATCTCAAACAGACCGACAGGAAAACCGCTACGTTTAAACCCAAAGACAAGTAACGTACCAGCGGCAAACCCACCGATGTGCGCTAACCACGCTACTCCTCCTGCTTGTGCTCCTCCGAAAAGAGCGCTAACAACCTGGAACAGAAACCATATACCGAGTAGCAAGATCGCCGGCAGATAGATAAGACGGAGAAAGAAAAAGATTGGCACTATCGTTAGAATCTGTGAGCGGGGGAAAAGTACGAGATAAGCGCCTAAGACTCCGGCAATAGCTCCGCTCGCCCCGATCATCGGTATCGCAGTTGGCGGCCCGGAAAAAATCTGTGCTACAGCAGCACCAACGCCGCAAAGAAGATAAAAGAGGAGGAACTTTACCCGCCCCATTGCCGCTTCTACATTATCACCGAATATCCATAAATAGAGCATATTTCCCAGCAGATGCAATAATCCACCATGAAGAAAGGCAGAGGTAAAGATAGTCAGTATTAGCGGGAAGGGACTTAGCGGCGGTAGATCAATTCTATTCAATAATTCGCCGGAGATGAGTCCAAACTGGAGGATGAAATAAGCTGCTGCAGTGACAGGGTACATAAGTACATCACCGCCGCGGCGAAGATGGAGACGATAGGCGGCAGGGTTAAAAGCAGGTGGAATTTCAAACCCGTGCTCACGCCAAGGACGGGCATCGTTTAACACCGGCTCTCCCATCTCCAGATAGCTTTGATAGAAAAAGACAAGCAGATTAATGATTATTAACATCACTGTGACGAGTGGGAAACGACTGCTTTGGCGGTAATCGCGAATCGGTATCATAATAGCACCATTGTAATATAAATAGTACATTTTGCCAAACAGATTAGCACATTTTTTCGATAGATGTTATAATTCAATGATTAGCAAAAAGAACCGAACAATTGTTAATAATAATAATAATAAATAAGGAGAAGAGATGGATCTACTTAAAAGATTGAGCCAAGGATGCGGCATTCCTGGGAGAGAAGAGGAAATCCGCGCGCTAATAAAAGAAGACTTAACCGGACATGTCAATGAGATACGTACTGACCGATTAGGTAACATCATCGCCACTAAAAAAGGGAAAGAGACTTCGTCTGCCTCATCTAATCGCTGTGTTGTCGCTGTTGCTGCACATATGGATGAGATCGGCTTCATGGTCCGCCATGTTGATGAAAAGACAGGATTTGTATGGATCCATCCAGTAGGCGGATTTGATCCTAAAACACTAATCGCTCAACGTGTTATAGTTCATAGTGCATCTGGCCCGCTCATCGGAGCGATCGGCACAAAACCGATTCATATCCTCTCTGAAGATGAGCGTAAAAAGTCATTGGACATTAAAGATCTATTCGTCGATCTTGGCTTACCAAAAGAGAAAGCAATTGAGTTAGTTCAAGTTGGTGATCCAATTACATTACGTCAGGATTTTATCTCCTACGGCGATCTCGTCTCGGGCAAGGCGCTCGACGATCGAGTCGGCATTTACGTTGGACTGGAGGCAATCAAACAGATTAAAGATAATGTGGCTGAGATTCATTTCATTGGCACCACGCAAGAAGAGGTCGGATTACGGGGAGCAAAAGTTGCGGGATTTGAAGTTAAACCAGATATCGGCATCGCCCTCGATGTAACGCTCGCCTGTGATGTTCCTAATGTTGCAGCAGCAGAACAGATCACCAAACTCGGCAATGGCGTGGCAATAAAGATCAAAGATTCGGCCTCTATCTCTCATCCCGGGCTTGTACGGGCATTCCGGCAGTTAGCAGAAGAGAAGAAGATTCCTTATCAGTTAGAGATCCTCCCGCGCGGTGGGACTGATGCTGGCGCATTACAACTCGCCTGGAAAGGGGCTGCAGCGATCACACTGTCGATTCCCACCAGATACGTCCATTCGGTCGTTGAATCAGCACACAAAGATGATATCAAGGGAACGATTGATCTGCTCGTTGCTTTTCTCCAGATCGCCCATACGATTGATTTGTCGCTGTAGTAGCGTAGTAGCGTAGTAGCGCAGATTCTCCTCCTTACTAAAATCGAATCTGCCAATGAACATTGCACCTTGGGCAATTCATCGGAAAACCTCTAACCCATAATTCGCCAGGGAAGTTTACGCAGGCCGAGCTCAGCGACAAAGAGGAGCAAAGCGCTAAGCAGAATCGGCATCGAGATATCACGGTAAGTGAATATTCCCTCTCCTTCGCCTGCTAACGGAGGGATAATTTCATCTCTGATATGACTGCCACCTGTTGCCATGGCGATGTGGAGCAGGGTATCAATATCAAGGCCGATCTGTCGGTATTCTTCGGCATATGGTACAACAAAGATCGTCCTTACATGCTGGCCACGCACTGGCTCTTCGATCTGCAGAAGATACACCCCAACAGGAAGTAATGGCAGCTGGGCACGGTAGCGTCCGGGACTAATTTGCGAGAATGAAAATTCTATCGCACCTGGCAGAATTAAGCCGCGTAAAGAGAGGAAATTCTGCCAACCATCAGCTCCGTAAGCATCAACCGTGACTATGATCTGCTCTTCTCCGACAGTAACTGTCGGTCGCCAACCAGCAGCGATCATACCAACTGGAAAGACAGAATTTATCATTTTATCCACGAGGAGCGAAAGTTGTGGCCACGCAAGCCACTCAGATGACCAGTCACCATCTAAATCGGTATTGAGAATCGCAACTTGCCCTAACCCGGTGCGCCAGTGGACAAAGATTGGATCATTGGTCTTTGCTGCTTGCAGCACGACAGATGCAGTTGGAAGAGGAAAGGTGAGAACATAGCCACCTAATTTAGGGAAGGGCATAATCTCCTCTATCATGAGCAGCTCCTGCCCAATTGAAGGGAGAACAATGATCTCATCAGAGATAAATCGTTGACGGCTGACACGTTGAGTTTCGGCAATGGTGAGCGCGGGGATAGCGCGAACATCTCGTGCCCAGTGGAACTGGCCACCTCCAAGATTGGCCAAGTGCTGCATTAACATCTCATTGATACCAATACCAGTGCCGATCGTTGAGAGAGTAAAAGACTTGTTAGCACCAAGATAATTAAGCATAGCACCGAAACCAGGTTGGATTATCGTCTCGCCATCGGAGAGGACGATGATATGGCGTAACCGGGCTGGGGTTTCTTCGATGGCACGCATCGCTTCCCACAACGGACCATAAATATCCGTCCCTCCTTCCGCTCTGAGCGGTAAGAGAGCGTGGTAGATAGCACGACGGTCCCCTAACGGTTGAATCGGAACGATCCACTCATAGTAGCGGTTGAAGACGATGATTCCCACTTTGTCATCACGGTCTAACGTGGCGATAGTTGATATTACTGCTTCTTTGACAAGATCAAGCTGGGTGACTCCTCCTACGCGACCACGCATACTGGCCGATATATCAATGACAAAGACCAAACATAGACTAGCTTCCTCTCCTCGTTGTGGCGTGATATAAGATATAGGCAGCAGATCAGCAATCCCACCAACTACCTGTCCGCGCACCTCTTCTTCACCCGCAATGACCAATAATCCGCCGCCAAGGTCTCGGACAAAGTAATCCAGTGCAGCTATCTCTGCGCCAGTAAGTGTGTTAAGTACAATATCACTCATTATCACTGCACGATACGCAGAGAGTTGATTCAAAGAAATAGCCCCTCTCTGACGGGAGAAGGTATCGAATCCACGACCTGTCGCAATCAGGAGACGACGCAGATGTAATGCATCTTCAGCGCCGTGGAGCAGGAGGAGCGAGGCTGCACTATCGACTCGCACTGCGCCATGGAGAAGATCATTCTGCGGCATACGATCGGCATTACCCCTGATTACTGCTTGATAACGGAATTTTCCCGTTTCATTTAGAGTATCAGCAAGCGTAATGGTAGTGATGCCGCGTTCAAATTGTCGCTGTTGGAGAAAGATAATCTCACCTTCACGGTAGATGATGATCGTTCCTTTACCTGCAGTTGTTGCTGCGATACTGACCTCAATCTGAAACGGTCGCCCTAATTCGACAACTGACGGGAGAGAGAAGGAATCAATAGCAAAATCAGGGAGCACCTTCTGTCCAAGCGGGAGAATGGAGATCGGCACCCCGGCCAATTGCGCCTGTGCCAGTCCTCGATCAATGCCGGAGGTGATTCGGCCATCACTCAACAACACGATCTTATTTCGGCCGCCATCAGGGAAAGTAGCAATAGCAAGGTCGATCGCTGCGCTAAGATCAGTACCGCTCTCTCCACTGTGACGGAGCAGCGGCGCAAGCGGCAGATGTAATGGAAAAGAAGCAACTAACTGCGGCACAGCAGCAAATGTGATCATGCCAAATTGGTAGTCTGGATTCTCTGCTATCAGTTCAGTGATCTGTTGCCGCAGTTGCTCCTCTTCAACCGCTGCCATTACGCTCGCTGACAGATCGATGAGCAAATGAACATTCTCCGGTATCTTGCGATCCCCGATCAACGGACCGGCCAGTGCAATGATCAATACTGAAACAAGGAATGAGCGGAATAGTCCCTTGTAACCACGGCGCGCAGCAATCTTCCACCCCAAAAAACCGAGTGGAAACACAAGAAAGAGCAACAGCAGTGGCCGCGTGAATTCGATCATCTATTTCTCCTCAATCTCTTCCAATTTCCAAATAACGAGCGATCATAGAGATAGAGCTCAACGATCAGCGCGAAAAGAGCTAAGAATGCTAAATAACGCCACAACGGTCGTTCTCCTTGTGCGGCAGCAGTAATATCATCCGGGATAGTTATCGCTCGCAAAGGATCAAGCGCAATATCAACGGGAAATACAGATTCAGTGGCAGGAATATTGACCGCCAAATAGTAGGTGCCGCGCCCTGTAACAATCCTGTAGAATCCAGGCTGAGAAGGCCTAATATAACGGCTATCTTCTGAAAGGATCAGTGCATTACCATTGGAGTCAATGATCTTTTGCAAATCAGGAAAACGGTCCAACGGCAGCGGCTCTCCAATAACATGCCAGATAGGTGTTCCACTCTGGTTAAAAGAGCGGTGTGGTATCGGTTGAAACCACGCAAGGATATTATTGACTAAAATCGGAAAATCAACAGTCAACGGGAGATTTGTCCAGCGTAGGTCAGCGGCAAAGAAGATCAAACGCCGCTGAAAATCCGTAAATCGATAAAGAAGTGGTTCTCCGCCGCTCGAGAGGAGGAGTTCGCCATCAGGGAACGTGACATCAGATAGAGACCAGACACGTAATCCTTCCACTGCAATTCCAGTAAGTAATGGATCACGCAGAGTCTCCACAGCGACCGGCCCACCATGGATCTTATCGCCGATATCTATCATCTCTTCTATTGCGGAGTTAATGAGTAAAATATTCCCCTGCACATCAGCAGGTAAAGTTGTGTTATTGGCAATAATCAGATCGACAGGCCCTGGATCATCGGCAGCGACAAAGATTGCATTCCATATTATGTTAATTGCGGCTTGTAAGAATCGATCTTCGCGTCCTAACCAACGAATACGACGCTGAATCGGCGGCTCAAATGCGAAGAAACGGTCATTGTCGAAAAGAAAGTCATCATCACTATCTATCGATGCGGTAAATGTCGTCCCTTCATGGACAGGGAATGGCAAAATATAGTCTCGTCTCTCATTTGGGAGTAGAAAGATATCAAAACGCAGTGCCCGCACACCATCGCTGATACGTAATACAGCGTCAACAAAACGTTCACTCTGATTGGCAAGGCGGATAAATGCAGTGCTGCCCGGCCGGTCGATATTTTCGCGCATAGTAAACGTATCAATTGCCACATTACTGCCACCACTAATAATCTGCTGCTGAAAACCTCGCTGAGCGAGCTGATAGGCCAACGGGCATGTCAATGGATGGTCAGTGAAATAAATGATTTTCGCGAAGTGGTCGATACCTCCTTGGCTGGCGATCATTCCCGCTAACAGATTAATACTGCCGTCACTGAGGAGCGTTGGTTGTGCTGCCTGAAGAGCTTGACGTGCTTTGCTGTGATCAGCAGAGAGATGAAACAGGATCTCTGGCGCGCTGCTCAATTGTAATATTGTTACCGGAGTCGTGGGAAAGCGCTCAAGGAGCGTCAGCGCATATTGTTTAGCAATTTCATGGCGGCTCACCCCTGCCTTAACTATCGTCTGCATGCTGGCGCTGCCGTCGAGAACGATCGCCATTCCATGAAGATGCTGTACCGGAGCAAGTAGAGCAGGCCGACTAAGCGCGCTGACAAGCAATATTAAAGCAAGCAGTTGTAGTAGAAGCAGCAGATCAATGCGCGAGCGAATCCGCTCAACAAACGAGTGATGATCGCTACGTAATCCTTCCCATAAAAAGAGAGCTGAAACACGATATCGTTGTCGTTGCCGCCGTAAAAAGTGAAATAGAATCACCACGCCACCGAGCGCAAATAAGAAGAGGGCAGCGAAGTTATGTATGATCATCTTATTACCCTCTCTACGCGTAATTTATGATGGATCACCTCTTCCAACGCCAAGTCCGTTGGAATTTGCAAGTAGGTTATTCCACGGCTGGCACAAAAAGTGTGGATCGCTTCATTATGAATGATGAGCCGGTTACGATAAGTAGCGATCGCTTGAGAGCCAACAGTGAGGTCAAGGTATCCCTCCTCCTCCACTCCTTTAATCTCAGCTTCACCGCTCATCTGTGGAACGATGTCCTCGGGAGCAAGCACTTGTAGGATCACTACTTGATCACCGCGGTATAGCAGGTGTGATAAGCCGCGCTGATATCCGCCAGAAAAGAGAAGATCACTAATGATAAACACAAGACCGCTCTCAGTGGTCTGCTGCACAAATTCATTCAATGTACTGTCAAGTGCAGTTTGTCCGCCTGGCTCAATCGTCTCCAGATAGCGAAAGATATGAAACAGATGTTTCATTCCCTGTCGTGGAGGGAGGCCAATAGCAAGTCGGTCGGTGAATGGATAGATACCGACTCGATTCATTGTGCGCAGCCCCATATAACTGAGCGCGGCAGCAAGGCGAGTGGCATACCATGCTTTAGACGGCTCTCCCACTTCCATCGACCCGCTCAAGTCAAGAATGAGATAAAGCGGAAGATCGACCTCGCGAGTGAATATTTTGATAAGCAGACGGTCACTACGTCCATAAACACTCCAATCGACGTAACGAAAATCATCTCCCGCAAAATAGGGACGATAGTCAGCAAACTCTAAACTGACACCGGCACGCGGTGAATAATGAGCACCAACAAACTTTCCTTGTCGCCGCCCTTTGAAAATGAATTTTAAGTTTGCCAACCGGTGGAGAAAATCTTCATCAGCTAATCTGCCTATCTTCATAAGACCTTTGGTGTTGCGGATTGCACCGCTGCCAATACCTCTTCGACCTGAATTCCTTCTGCCTCTCCTTTGAAGTTCAAAATTATCCGATGGATCATCGCTGGTAAGAAGACGGCCTCCAAATCCACTATCCGCACATTGAACTTACCAGAGAGAAAGGCATGCGCCTTTGCCCCCATAATCAAGCTGAGAGCAGCGCGCGGGCTAGCACCGTATTCCACATATTCCTGTACCTGTTGAGGTGCATTTACTGATATAGAATGGGTAGCAAGGACAAGACGACTTACGTAGTCTCGCAGCGGATCAGCAAGCGGATATTCACTTACCACCTGTTGTGCACGCAATATCTCACTTGCGTTAATTATCTGCGCGGGCAAATTACGGTTGAAAAGAAGAGTGCTCTGGCGGCCGTTTGCTTCTGTATTACGTCGAGTAATCTCTGTCAACTGGTCCAATGCCGGGTAACGAGCGATCGCTTTGAAGAAGAATCGATCAAGTTGTGCCTCAGGAAGGGGATACGTCCCTTCCATCTCAATTGGATTTTGCGTTGCAATAACGATAAACGGCTTTTCTAATGGATGGGTGATATTCCCTACAGTAACAGTGCCTTCTTCCATTGCTTCCAGCAACGCTGATTGTGTTTTCGGTGTCGCCCGATTGATCTCATCAGCGAGGAGAACATTGGCAAAGACAGGACCAGGAGAGAAAGAGAAGCGGCGTTGGCCACTATTCTCAGAGATGATGTTTGTTCCGATGATATCAGCCGGCATCAGATCAGGAGTAAACTGAACGCGAGCAAATTTCAACCCCAGTACACTCGCCAATGTCCGCACCAACAACGTCTTCCCTAATCCCGGCACTCCTTCCACCAGCAGATTACCGCCGCATAGTAGACAGATGAGTGTTGCCTTCACTACATCCTCATGGCCGACGATTACCGTTCCGATCGCTTCTTTTAGTCGCTGAAAAGTATTCTGTAAATCACGTATCTCTGTCTCTGTTGTCATCTTCTTTCCCTTTCCGTTATCGCACGGAAGTACTCTTTAACCAGCCGCTGCAGATGCTCGGGAAGTAGTCGTTCAGTAAGAATTGCGCGTGCTAGATCGTAATTGAGCACATAGCGGAACTCACCATCCAACCCTATTTGCGGCAGTGTTTCAAAAGGAACGCCCTTAGTAATAAACTCTTTGATCTCGCCTGTGGGCCCGAACTGGCCGCTAAGCTGGAAATAGATAAATTCTGATAGGATATCTCTTATCGCTTGTTCACCCGCAGGCAGACCTTCAGCGCCTGCGCGGATATCATTCTCTATCGCCAATTGGTCATTCGGTTGCGCAGAATCGCCACCTGCTGCTCTCTCTCCTACTCCGGGGGGGGCATCTTCTTGCGCTGTATCCTCTATCTGCTCTTTCTCTGCGATCTCACCATTAATTTGCGGATGACCAGCGGCTTCAGCAATAGCAGTCATTTCACGATCTTTTTGCTCCTGTGTCACTGCTTGTTGCAGCGCTGCAGCGATCATTTCCTGCAATGTCTCAGAATCGTCAGCGGCAAGGATCTGCTCAATCATTTCTTGTAATACGGGATGAGCCACTTTGCGCTGCAACTCCATCAATGCCTCTCGCTCCGCAGTAGTCAGCTCTTGTTCTGTCTCGTCGCGTAACCGTTCCTCAATTTGAGCGAGAAGATCCTGCAATGCTTCATTAACTGCGCGTTGGCGATCGAGCAACGTATGTATATCTCCGCCACCTTCCTCTTCGCGGGCGATACTCAGTGGATCAATCCCCCATAACTCGGCTAAAATATCCTCCAATGGGTGATGAGGAATCATCGTTGCTTGTTCCCGGCCTGGTTCATCCTGCGCCGTAACAATCGGCACAAATTCAAGTTGTTCATCAGGAGGAGGAGACTCAGTGGGTGGTAGTTCTCTGAGCGCTTCTTCATGATAGTTTTCTTCTGTTATTACCAGTGATACCGGTATTTCCTCCGGCAATCTGATTCCGGCAAAGAGTACCAGAGGCAGAGCTGTGATTGAGAGAATGAGAACGACGATCACTCCTCGGTCAATGGTTGGCAGACGCAAAGTTTTCCTAACCAGGGAAGCAGTTAGGCTTAACTCACGCGTCAGCGCATCGTAAAAACCTCGCTTGCCAGACCGGCGAACTTCATAGAGGGCGATCAAATGCTCATCGGTCTTTAGCGCAAGATCGACGCGGAAGAGAAGCCGCGCTAAATCAATTCTTTTACTCCGCCCGAAAAAGTAAGCGATCGTGCCACTTACAAGTAAGAGAAGCCCAGTGATGATCAGAAAAGGAAGCGGGTAGAGTAGTAAGATTCCCCATCGTTGAACGAATGCCGCCACGTAGACGGAAACAAGCACAAGGCAGAGGCTGATTAACGCAATGCGAATTCCCTGCAGATGCGATCCCCGTTGTTTGATCATCCATTCAATCTTAGCGTATTGATCCATAATCTTTTTCCTTGATTTTGTAGTTTAAAATACCCCATACGATAAGTGCGATGAATCCCAGCGGCACTGCATAGATGACGATATATTCCAATAGTGGTAGTCCTTCCCGTCCTGCCAGCAACCGTGAAATAATAAGCAACGGGTTTATCTGCGGCAGCAGGAACGCAAAGCCAAATAAATAGAGAAAGAAAAGAAAGTACTTCGACAGAAAGCCCAATATCGTTCCGTTACTTATTCGTTCTAAATATAGGCTGACAACAGCAAACAAAGAACCAATCAACAGTACATATATTGTTACTGCAAGGAGTGGTGGCCAAGGGGAACGAATCACTCCGCGATAGAAGATGATATACGGTATTGTAATAAAACAGGCAAGCGCGATTCCTCCGAGCAATCGCCGGATAGCTTGTTGGACTGAGTCGCCTGTCTCAGCAAGATGTTTCGCCTCCAGCGCACCGAGGTTTAACCCTAAAATTGCAAGGAAGAGCAAGTAAATATAAAAGAACAAAGCAGAACTGAACGTAGGCCCAACAAAACGATCTATTGGTAGTGCTGCCGGCGTTAAAACTAGCAGGGCGCTTCCAGTGAATCCAACGAAGACGAGGAATAAGCTGCAATTGACGCTGTCTGCAATGTGACGTTTGCGAGAGTTCATCACTTGTTCGGCGCTTATATTTAGTAGTCTCTTCACGCCTGTTATGATCTTATCAGCTAACTGGACAAAGAATGTAGACGACAGGCAGATTACCAGCCAAGCACCGCCTCCACATACATTTTAACCGCTCATTCGTCTTATATCAACCCTGCGCACTCGTTTATAGTAAAATAGCTGTTACAACTGGAGAGAGTCAATATAAGAAACGATGAGGGCGACTACGAGCAGTCGCCCTCATCAGAGGATTGAGATGAAGGGGGTCATCTCATACATACAGAAAGCATAAGACAAAGAGTGTGCTCTGTCTGTAATACGGATTACAAAGAACAAGAACCGAAAAACGAGGTTTAAGGAGAGAGGATAAGATAAAGAAATAAGGAGGAAAGAGAGGTAAAAAGGAAAAGGAAGCCGAACCCTCGTTCCTATTTCTTGTTTTTTTATGTAACTACTCAGGAGCCAGAAGTCAGAATTCAGGAGTCAGAATGAAAAGGGAGACAGTAGTACGGTTCACTATTATCTTGTCATTTCGACCCCTTCGCTTCTGTCATTCCGAG
>CAZORT010000002.1:0-30064 GCA_964582575.1 uncultured Thermotogae bacterium | reverse complement strand
AGTCAGAAGAGAAGAACCAAGAACTACGAATCTACCTTCTCTTCTCTCGAAATGACACCAGTGTAATCTTTATTTGGTGAACCGGACTGCTATCTTCAGTGCCCGCCCCTGCCTCCCTCACCGGCACAGGGCAGCGAAACAGCATTGAACCAAGTAAAGAGTACGCAGTTTGCACTATCGTCAAGCAACGCTTAACTCTGTCAATTCCAATGGGAGTGGCGCTGTAAATTTCATCCATTCTTTAGATTGCGGATGAAAAATGGCAAGACGCCAGGAATGGAGAAAGAGGCGACTTGATTTTGCGCCCCCATAAAGAACATCGCCGTGGATCGGATGGCCAATGTGGCTCATATGGACTCTTATCTGATGCGTTCGCCCGCTCTTAGGCGTTATCAGTAGAAGGGTCTGCTCTTCCAATCGCTTCAATACACGGAATTCAGTTTGAGAACTTCGTCCCTCTGTGACGACTGCCATCCGCCATGGCCGCTTGAAATCGCGGCCGACCGGACTGTTAATTACACCTTCATCTTCAGTGATTACTCCGTCGACTATTGCAAAGTACTTTTTAACTACCTGGCGCGTGGCAAATTGCTCGGTAAGATATTTCATGGCCAAGCTTGTCAAAGCCACTACCATTACACCACTTGTCTCTTTGTCTAATCGATGAACAATCCCAGGGCGAACCGGATCGTCCCCTACCGGCAATTCCTGTTCCATAAGAAGTCCTTCCACCAAAGTTACTGCTTCGGTACCTGCTCCTGGATGGACAACTACGCCCGGCGGTTTATCTATCACAAGAATGTCATTGTCTTTGTGAATGATCGCGATATTCAACGGTCGCGGCACAAGGAGTGGATGCTCTATCTTCTTCCAAATAATTCGTTCTCCTCCCTGCAAAATAAATGATGGCTTGAGCCTTTTTGGTGTTGCAGTCTTATCTATTGCAATAGTATGCCTGCATAATATCTCACCACGCTGAATTGCGCGTTGGATCGCATTGCGTGATAGATCAGGAAAAAGGACTGCCAAGTAACGATCAAGTCGTTGCCCCGCATCTTCTGCTGTTACATCTAATATCTTCGTTTCCACCTCTTCTCCTTAATGACAATAGTTGTAGAAAATTGATTCTACACGTATAATAATAACAAAATAAAGTAGTCAGTGGAAGAATGATTAGCAAACGAGGAACTATCTATCTTCCAGGATAACTTTGTGAAAAGGATTTTAATACTTAAGTGGTAATACGATGAATATCGACTTTATTGAAGCATTAGAAGAGATGGCGAAAGAGAAGGGAATATCCCGTGATGATCTTTATAAGATGATTAAAAACGGCCTTGGCGTTGCCTATCGTCTGGAACATAATATCACCGAAGATGAGGAAGTCACAGTAGAAATCGATAGAAACTCCGGTGATATATTGATCAATGGAGAGCGGATTGAGCTCACTAATTTTGGCCGTATTGCGGCTAAAAAGGCTGAAGAGACGATTCGCCACGCGATTATCAATAAAAAACGGGAAATCATTTATGATCTGTACTCACATAAGATAGGAACAATAATCAATGGTTCGGTTCATCGGTTTGAACGGCGAGATGTATGGGTTAACTTGGGAGAGACAGAGGCCCTTCTTCCAGAGGAGGAGAGGGTGCCTGGAGAGCGCTATCGCCCTGGAGAACGATTGCGTGCTTATATAGTCAGTGTACAGAAAACTCAAGGCGATCCATTGATCATCCTTTCGCGGACCCATCCTGAGTTTGTGCATCAATTATTGCGGCTGGAAGTCCCTGAGATTGAAGATGGCACTTTAGCAGTACACAGAATCGCTCGCGAAGCAGGTCGCCGGAGCAAGGTAGCGGTGGAATCATTCGATGAAGATGTTGATGCAGTAGGCTCCTGTGTTGGAGCCGGAGGCGCACGCGTCAGGATGATAACACGCGAATTAAATGGAGAAAAGATCGACCTCATCAGCTGGAGCGAGGATATTGAAGAACTCATCAAACGGAGTCTTGCGCCGGCTACGGTTATTTCAATGACGATTGATAAAGCTCTACGCAACGCGACAGTGATTGTCCCTAATGATGAACTCTCACTAGCCATTGGCAAAGGTGGACAGAATGTAAGGTTGACCGCCAAACTAACACAGTACAATATTACTGTCACAAGCCCGGAAGAGGCGGCTGTCGTACTTGATACTCCAGTTTAAGTCGGCCGCCGACATCTGGTTATGGGAAAGATAAAAGAGAGAGTCTTTAAAAGCTTATTTTTGTTGGTCAGGTACCATGCCTGGCCGGTGCTTATTGTTCTTCTCCTTGCTACTATCGCTGGGATAGCTTATATTCGAGATATTCCTATTCGCACTTCTTTCCTTGATCTACTGCCGCGAGATGATCTGTTAATAAACGAGTTTCTGGCCAAAGAAAAATATTTGGCCGCAGACCATCTCGTTATCCTTCTCTCACTACATAACGCTGAGCAGATGGCAACTACAGAGAAAGAGAGAACTCTTCTCAATGCAGCAGCAAGGATAACTTCCAAATTGAGCCAGAGTGATGAGATCGTCTCTGCTGACTATCGGCACGCGCCCCACCCAGATATACCAGCCCAGTTTATGGTTCTTTATGCGCTTGATTACAAAAAGATTGAGCGTCTGGAAAGAGGGATCGACCAAATTCGTCTCTCTTTATACAGAGAAGAGCTGCTAATGGCGGGAAGGACCGATTTCAATGTAGCTTATCAGATGATCGCCGCAGAGTTAGAAGATGCATTCACCGGGGTTATCACTCCCCCAGTGATCGATAGAGTACAGACCAATTTGTCACAGTTATATAAATTTAATACTGCGCTTCTGTATACGATCGCCAACTTTGCTCAACTGGAACAGGTAACTATTGCGGCGACCGACCTGTCGGAAATCTTTGCTGGGGCAAGGTACCACACCAACGAACAAGAAGAAGGTAAACCGTTCTTTTCACGTGATCGGAGCATGCTGCTGATCAATATCCGTCCTCGCTTCCCTGCCGCACGTGGACTGGATTACAGTAGACTGATAATCGATATCGTGCAGAATGCATTAGATGAGGCCAACCTCGCTGCACAGGGTGTTAAAGCAGGTATTACCGGTTCCTATGCCTTTCTTGTTGAGACTGATGCTGTGGTGAGTGCGGATATGCTGCGAACAACGATCATCGCAGCTGTCGGTGTCTTTCTCTTGTTCTTCTTCGCCTTCCGGTCAATCTTGTACGTAATTATCGCCGCGATTCCTCTACTGATCAGTATCATCTTTACCGTAGCTTGGGTGCGCTTTGCTGTCGGCGGATTCAATTTGCTTACGTCCTTTTTGCCAGCGTTGGTCTTAGGATTGGGAATTGATTATGGAATCCATTTTATCACCCGCTATGCTGAGGAACGGCGACAAAAAGTACCTCTGAATCGAGCTCTACGACAGACACTTCTTCAGACGGGAAGCGCTTCTGCTGCCGCTGCTATTACTACTTCATTGGTCTTCTTAAGTCTTCTTTTTGCGCGTTCACGTGCCCTGTCTGAAATGGGAGCAATCACCAGTGTAGGCATCATCGTTGCTTATTTGACGACTGTTATTATGTTGCCGGCACTTATTACAATTGCACATCGTATTCTACCTCGCCGATTTAGCGGAACGATCAGCGCTCACGGTCCGAAAATATCGCCATTTTTCCATTGGGTCACCAGCAAGGGACGAGCGATATTCGTCGTAGTTATCATATTGACCTTATTCATCTCTTTTCAGGCAGCACAGACAGAGCTTAGATTTGCCAGTGGGGATCTGGTTCCCAAAGTAGAGAGCCACCGTGTTTTGTCGACGATACGGACCTACTTTGGTCTCGGCGAAATAGAAATAGGTGATTATTTCGTCTTTTTCGCCGATTCAGCGAAAGAACTGGGCACGATAGTAAACCAATTAGAACAGAGTGATCTGATTTATGCTGTAAGCTCAGCAAAAGATCTCCTTCCAGTTACTTTGGTTCAGCAGCAGGTTCTGTTAGGAGAGATAGATATCTCCTCGCAAGTTGACCAATTAGCGACTATCGAAGAGTCCATTGCCGATCGAGGGAGAACGATCACCTATATTAGGAGTCTGATCGCTGATCTAAGCTTGATGCAGTATATGGCGACTATTTCCGGGTGGGGGACGATTGCCCTGCGCACTGCTGCGTTGCAGCACCAATTATGGGAATTACAAAGTCTTCTTGCTGCGATAGATGCGCAAGCAGCACAGGCAACAATCAGTGATCTGCAACGGGCATTGACTCGATTGGACATCAATTTGGATGTGCTAAGAGGGCTGCCGCCACTCGAGACTATGTTACGGGAGATTGTAATGGCCTTGCCCGATGGGCTCAAGTTTCATTATATCACACGGGATGATCGGTTTATCGTCTATGCGCGGGTAAGCCCGGCAATCCGTTATGCCGATAACCTACCCCTGTTCATTGATTTTGCCGCTACTCTCTCTGATGACTTCTTCGGTATGCCATTGGTTACCGATCGTCTGGAACAGCATATGGAGCGAGATTTTTGGCTTTCTACCATGATATCTGCTCTGTTGATCTTAGTTTCCCTATGGCCGATTCTCGGTCGAAAACGACTGATATTTGTCGGCATCGCACCACTGCTCTTCGGATATATCTGGATGCTCGGAGGGATGCGTATGCTGGGAATAGAGTTTAATTTCATTAGTATGCTTATCTCACCATTACTGATTGGAGTCGGAGTTGATAATGGAATTCATCTTCTCCATCGCTATCGAGAAGAGAAAGAGCAAGGAGAGACCAAACCAGTGGAACGAGCCGTTTCAACAACAGCGATCGCTATTATTGTTGCATCGATGGCAACGATGATCGCCTTTGGCGGTCTTGTCGGAGCACGCACACCCGGGTTGCAATTACTCGGTATTTCAGCGCTGCTTGGACTCTCTTTTACGCTTATCTTCAGCCTCTCTTTTCTTCCGGCGACGCTGAAGATACTGGAAACAAAAAAGAAACGTTAACTATTTAGCTATTAAAAGAGAGTAGGGAAATTATGTGTTAAGAGATGGAACACGCATGATAGATATTCAGAAGGTCAAGTGAGGATAAATAGAAGTTACGCTCCTCTTCCTATGAGTCCGATAAAAACCCTACGTACCCTTTGCAGCTAAATATAAGAGAGAGCATGGTATCCATGCTTAGTAATGGCAGAAGGGAAGTGACCTTAAAATGGTGTTTGACATTGTAATCGGAATAGGAATCATAGCGGCATTAACGATCGGTTTTCTAATCGGTAATTTTTGCCGCAAGCAGATAGTAGAAAAACGCCTTAAACAAGTATACGAAGACCTTAACCAAGCACGTGAAGAAGAACTACTGCAAATTGAGAAACGAGTCCTTGCACGTGAAGATCGGTTGGGGAGAAAAAGCATCTACTTGGAGAAGATCGAAGACTCGTTGCGCCAGGATGAGGAACAGCTCGAAGCTCTAAAAGAGAAAGGAATACAACACATCACTACATTAGAAGAATCTCTGGTAACAATATCCGGGTGGTCAGCCGAGATGGCAAGAGAATATCTCTTGGAGAGAGTAGAGGCCGATGCGCAACGATTCTTTTCGCACAAGATAGCCGCAGTGGAGCAGCGAGCTCGCGAAGAGGCGGAGCAACGATCCTTGCGGATCATTGCCACAGCGCTGCAGCGATATTCAGCGGAATACATCGAAGAGAATGCCATCACTTCTGTTGCTCTCCCCTCAGAAGATTTCAAAGGGAGAATCATCGGCCGGGAAGGGCGGAATATAAAGATCTTTGAAGCATTAACCGGAGTAGACGTACTTGTCGATGACTCACCAAAGATGGTCGTACTCTCATCTTTTCATCCCTTACGCCGCGAAGTGGCGCGGATAGCTTTAGAGCGCTTGGTTGAGGATGGTCGAATTCACCCAGCACAAATAGAAGAGACAGTTCGCAAAACAAAAGCACGATTGGCAGAAACAATTAAAGAAAAAGGGATGAATGCAGCGTTTGATCTTGGAGTCAATCTTAAGCCGGAACTTGCCATGCTGCTTGGGAACTTGCACTATCGCACCAGTTATGGCCAAAACCAACTGACCCATGCGCGTGAAGTGAGCATCATTGCCAAGATGCTCGCTGAAGAACTGAAAGTCAATCCACAAATTGTTATGCGGGCCGGTCTGCTGCATGATATCGGCAAAGCAGTTGATCATGAAGTCGCTGGGGCGCACGCACTGATAAGCGCTAATCTTGCGCAGCGCTATGGAGAGAGTCCTGAAGTTGTCCATGCCATTGCAGCTCATCATAACGATATCGAACCGGAAACAATTGCCGCTTTTTTATTGCAAGCGGCCGATACTCTCTCTGCTGCCCGTCCAGGGGCGCGCCAGGAGGCGCTTGAGCGATATGTGCAGAGATTACAAGATTTAGAACAGATTTGTTGTTCCTTTCCGGCAGTGCGCGAAGCTTATGCTGTTCGTGCCGGTCGGGAAGTGAGAGTTATTGTTCAGCCTGATTGCGCTGACGATAATATGTCGGCCAAATTGGCTTATGACATTGCCCGCGCAATCGAAAACAAAATAGATTACCCAGGAGAGATCAAGATTAATGTGATCAGACAGACACAATTTACAGAGACTGCAAAGTAAACAGAACGGCAACTACTCAACGACCGAGTGATTCTGCTAGTTGTAGCTCCGTTCCACTTACGCTAACATCTCCTTCCTCCCCAACATCACCGCTGAAAATGCAGATTAGCTGGGGCATCATCACGCTTCTCCGCAAGTGGGTCATTTCGAACTGGATTGTACATAGATTTAGAAAAACTAACCGTAATAGCTTATAATGACTCCTATGTTCTGCGGTAGGTTTCAGCGGCAGGTCTCTGAGTAGTTACATACTATATGATAGACTATTCATCTGCATGACACAAAAGAGATGCTATACGAATTGAAAATCAGAAGCGCAATACGATTATGAAACGACAGATACGTAATTTGTTAAAGATGAAAAAGACTGTTGGCGTGCATCTTCCGCAAAACAAGCTGGCTGACGGAGCAATGATTGAGAAGGTGCCGCTGCCAGATATAGTGACCCTCCTGATGCAACAACATAGCGGAGCACCGGCAAAACTGCTTGTCAAGCGAGGCGATGTGGTGCAGACTGGCCAATTAATCGCTGAAGCAACGGCATTTGTCTCCGCTCCGGTGCACGCTACCCTCTCTGGGGAGGTAAAGGAGATCTCTTCTGTTGTCCATCCGCTTACCGGTAAACTCACAACCGCGGTAACGATTCTCTCTGATGGAGCTGATAACTGGGTGGAGACTGTGACAGTCAATCCAGACGAACTGTCGCGTGAGGAGATCATCGCCTGCGTCCAACGGGCAGGAATAGTTGGATTGGGTGGAGCCGGGTTTCCAACCTATGTCAAGCTTCAACCACCGACTGATAAGCCGATTCACACTGTTATTGCCAATGGTGCTGAGTGCGAGCCCTTTATTACCGCAGATACACGGTTGATGATTGAAAATCCAGAGAAGGTTATCACTGGGCTGCAAATTGTTATGCGGGTGATGAAAGCAAAGCAGGCTTACATTGCGATTGAGGAGAACCAGCCAGAGGCGATTACGCAACTACGAACCTATCTTGCACAGCATAATTTACCACATCTGTCGCTCTTTATCCTTAAACCAAACTATCCAATGGGCGAAGCAGCCGTCTTAATCCGTGAGGTGCTCGGAGTTGAGATCCCGACGGGAAAACGCTCGCGTGATGTGGGAGTTCTTGTCCAAAACGTCGGCACTCTTGCAGCAATCAATGATGCTGTTACCTGCGGTAAACCACTCGTAGAACGAGTAATGACGATCACCGGGATGGTCGCTAAACCGAAAAACTTACTCGTACGCTTTGGAACAGCTGCCTCTTATCTTATCGCGCTGTGCGGGGGGGTAACCCGAGGCGGCGATGTGCTGATCTTCGGCGGTCCAATGCAAGGTATTGCTCAACCTTCGTATGATTCCCCGGTGGTTAAATCTGTCAACTGTGTTCTTGTCCAGCGCAGTATTATAAGAGAAGAACGTAACTGCGTCCGTTGTACCCGTTGCATCAAAGTCTGCCCGATGGGACTGATGCCACTGATGTATTATAATTATGTACGCACAATAAACTGTGAGAGACTGGCCGAATACCAGATTGAGACCTGTATGGAATGTGGTGCTTGTGCTTATCTCTGCCCGGCAAAGATTCCGCTCGTATCTTATATCCAGATTGGAAAAGATGAACTATATAAGCAAAAGTCCGATAAATAATCAGTGTCGTGTCAATAAAGAAATTCATTTCGACCCCTTCGCTTCTGTCATTCCGAGCGAAGCGAGGAATCTGACTGCTCTGCAGTCATCCTGAGCCCTTCGCTTCGTGTCATCTCGCTCAGGGTAAACTCCGCGAAGGATCTTATAGCGCTCAGGGCAGGCTCCGGGAGAAATTTAAGATTTCTCAAGCTTGAAGACTCCTGTGAAATGGCAGATATTGTTGATATGACAGAAGGAGAAGAGATAAATGCAATCAAAGTCACTTAGTAATCGTCAACTACCTCTCTTTCTCTCTCCGGCACCCCATCTTAAAGGGAGGATGTCGATTAAACGGGATATGTATATCGTTAATGGCGCGCTCCTATTCCCTTTGGCCGGTGCAGTTTACTTTTTCGGACTCTATGTCCTGCTCATCTTTGTCACTGCACTGATCACCGCGATCTTCAGCGAATATATCTGTAAACTGATGCGAAGAAGGAGGTTTCATATGGATGGAAGCGCTGTAGTCACTGCAATTTTGTTTACACTGACGCTTCCACCGCGCACTCCTCTATGGATTGTGGTAATCGGCGCATTCTTTGCTATTACAATCGGAAAGGAGGCTTTTGGCGGGCTGGGGCAGAATATCTTCAATCCGGCACTCGCAGGAAGGGCCGTTGTCGGGGTCAGCTTTCCAGTGTATTTTACTGAGTATATCGCACCGCGTACTGCGTTGATAGTCGATGGTCTGACTGCCCCCACCCCGTTGGCGGTCGGCGCAGCTCCGTACTGGAATCTATTCATTGGAAATGTTGCCGGCAGCGTAGGTGAAACTTCAGCGTTGCTGATCCTTATCGGAGGGATCATCCTTATCGCCACTGGCCTAATCCAATGGCAAGTCCCTTTTTTCTATATCGGAACTGTTGCTCTTTTCAGTTTTCTATTGGGGCAGGATCCGCTCTTTCATATCCTTGCCGGAGGGCTAATGCTCGGAGCTTTTTTCATGGCGACTGATTATGTTACAATACCACTTACCACAAAGGGGAGGATCATCTTTGTGATCGGAGCAGGAATATTAGTCGTGCTTATTCGTCTCTTTTCTCATATGGCCGAAGGAGTTGCCTATTCAATTCTACTGATGAATGCGGTTACCCCTTTGATCGACCGCTATATCCGGCAGCGACCATACGGCTACCAAAGGAACAAGCTGAGGACAATATAATGAACAAAAGAAGTGGCGGATTGTTTACGATATTATTCCTGACATTTATTGTTTTTTTATCGATCGTTGCGCTCTTTGTCGTCGATGACCTTACAGCAGAACGGATTGTGGCTGCGCATCAGGCAGCGATTAAACGGATGCTAACCGCCCTCTTCCCGGAGATGGAAGCATATACTTATGACGCTCAATTGAGAGTATATAGTATCTTTAAGGCTGACGAATTAGTTGGAGAAGCATTCATTGCTCAGGCTCGCGGTTATGGAGGGCCAATCGACATTCTGGTTGGACTGGAGCCTGATTACCGCCTACGCGGGATTCGGATCATCTCCCAGCGTGAAACACCAGGATTAGGAACGCGAATTACTGAAGCAGAGTTTTTAGATCAGTTTGTCGGCCTTACTGTGGGGCAAATAGCACTTACTCGTGACGGCGGTAAGATAGATGGAATAACTGCGGCTACGATCAGTGTCGTTGCAGTAGTTGATAAAGTGCGGCAGGCAATCATCACAAAGATAGACCATTCATACGGAGAACAAGATGAATAACATCTGTTCTCTGAACAAGGATTTTAAGGTTGGGATATTTCGCGCCAATCCAATCTTTATTCTCCTACTCGGGCTCTGTCCGGCGCTTGCAATAAGCATATCGATCGATAACGCACTTGGAATGACTGCAGCAGTAACATTTGTTCTGCTTGGAGCAAATATTATTGTTGCAGCGATTCGACGGTATGTGCCCCAACAGGTGCGGATACCGGTTTTTATCGTCATTATTGCTACTTTGGTAACGATCGTCGATCTATTATTACAAGGATTTGCTCCGGCACTCAGTAAATCTCTTGGGATATTTATCCCGCTGATCGTGGTCAATTGCATTATATTGGCGAGAGCAGAAGCATTCGCCAGCAAGCAGCGGGTAGGCAGATCGATCATGGACGCACTGGGCATGGGCGTTGGTTTTGGGTGGGGATTAGTGCTAATCTCATTGATTCGGCAGCTGCTCGGTACAGGATCGCTCTCGCTCTTTGGCCGGCAATTATTTACCATCCCTGGGCTGGCCGAAGATCCGGCAATTATCTTTCTCTTTCCAATGGGAGCCTTCTTTGTAGTCGGTCTCCTACTTGCTCTGTTCAAGTGGCTGGAGGGAAGGAACAATGCGTGAATTAATCGCGATCTTCTTTGGTATGGCTCTGGTGAACAACCTCATATTGGTACGTTTCCTCGGCTTGTGCCCGTTTATTGGAATCTCAGGGAAGCTGTCTAATGCATTTAGCATGGGTATTGCTGTGCTGCTGGTCATGTTAGTCTCTTCAGCTGTAACCTGGCCAATCTATCACTTCCTGCTCGTTCCGCATCAAGCACAGTTCATGGAAACAGTGATTTTTATCTTAGTAATTGCAGCTCTCGTGCAGATCATTGAGATAACGATTCGTCGCACTAACCTTGCCCTGTACAAGGCATTAGGAATATACCTACCGCTTATTACCACTAACTGCGCTGTGCTTGGGTTGGCGTTCGTTAATATTCGTCAGGAATACACATTCCTTGAATCAATCTTTGCCGCGCTTGGAGCTGGGATTGGGTTTATCCTTGTCCTTATTATCATGTCAGGGATGCGTGAGAGGCTGGAGATAGCCGATATGCCACATGCTTTTAAAGGGACCCCGATTGCATTTATTATTGCAATGTTTTTGGGATTAGCCTTTCTGGCATTTGCCGGGATGATCTAATGACTATCCAATCGATTATTACGATACTTCTTTTGACATTAATCGGTTTCGGAGCGGGAGTAGCAATCTTTGTGACCAACAAGATTCTTCCTAAAGGAAAACCATCGCTTGAAGAAGCAGAAAAAATTAAAGATCTTCTTCCAGGAATAGATTGCGGTGCCTGTGGCTATCCCGGCTGCTTTGCTTACGCGCAGGCAGCAGTCAAAGATAAGAGACTTCCAGCACGCATCACTTGCCAACCATTAGTGCAGGACAGAGAAAATCTACACCGATTGGAAAAATATCTGGGACTGTCGATAGATACGGCACAGTTGGAGAAGAAAGCTCTCGTCCACTGTAGTGGTAATTCACCGAATCTTGTTATGTATAATGGCATAAACTCCTGTCGCGGGGCGGCGCAACTTGCCTCAGGGTTCAGAGAGTGCTTGTATTCTTGCCTTGGACTTGGCGATTGCGCACGTCTCTGCCCAGTAAATGCAATCACAATTGATTCTAAAGACCGGGTAGCAGAAGTTGATTGGGAAAAGTGTATTGGATGTGATCTTTGTGTTGCAGCTTGCCCGCTGGGACTCATTGAACTTGTTCCTAAAACGATGCCCCAATATCTGGGATGCAATTACCAAGCTGCAAAAGAGATACCCGGAAGAGAGCGATGTGCAGTCGGGTGTATACACTGCAAGATCTGCGTTAAAGTTTCATCAAACGGTGAAGTAGGCTGGGATAAAGAGAAAGATCTCCCTTATTTCGATCCGCAACGATCTCTCTTTGCGGCAGCGGCAATTGCCAAGTGTCCGCGAAAGATTATTCTAACAACATCAGCCGCGGAAAAATCAGAGATAGAAGATACAAGACCAGTTAAGCATTAATCTCTCAATGAACCGGAGTTTCACTAAATAGAGATATACTGTTTACAGTATTTCAGCGCGCAGTAACGACTGATTGCAGTTCCTTGATTAATACTGATATTATTCCCAGTAAACCTTTGTTCTGTCATACTGCGTCCGTGCCGGCTTATCCTCAGCTGGCACACCGACCGGGATCAGGGCAAACGCGTACTGCCCATGCGGCAGATTCACAATCTTCTGTATTGCAATCTGTCGCGTATCGTCCATTCCGCACCACGTAGCTCCAAGGTCTAAGTTTGCTACAGCGAGCAATAGATTCTGCGTTGCAGCAGCCATATCTTGGTCGAACCACTTATATCCCTCTTTCTGCCCGAACGGAATGATTACCGCGCCAGCGTCGACACCGAATCCTGCATAGGGATGTGCCTTGCAAAGGTCACGGATCTTTTCCTGTTGCGTAACAACGAGGAATCGCCATGGTTGTTTGTTGTTTGCTGATGGAGCGGCCATCGCAGCTTTCAAGATCGTTTCTAGTTTTTCCCGCTCAATCTTTGCTGGAGTAAACCGTCGAATAGAACGCCGTTTAGTGATAAATCCAAGCAGATTTTCATGCATCATAATGCCTCCTGATGATTTTATTGGTGTCTTTACTAAAACCTTTCTTTTCTTCTTTTCTCTCTTCTGTAGTTTGTATTTTCCGATCAATCTCTAATCTTAGTCCCTAAAGTCTCTTAGTGGCTATACCTCGCTATTCAGCCACCAAGGAATAACGACACACAGGTGTATTAATCGTTCTGCTATTCGGGGTTATCCCTAACTCCGAAGTGCTTTAACTTAGGGTTACGGTTTAACCGGAAAACAAGGTTCAGAGGTTCCTCGCCTTCTCTTTATTATTTCCGAACCGCAAACGTTGAATATCTTAACCGTTTTTTCCAATCGGCACTCCCGTTTTTCGATTAAGTGGTCGACAAACTCTCCCACGATATTTCTCCGAACTAAATAATGCGCATAATGAAGATGAAGACATTTAACCTTCTTCTGATCAGCAAGTCCCCCAATCCCGCGTTCCAGCATGCTACTTGTCATTCCTGCATTGATTAATTGTTCTCTATCTCTCTCACTTAGTAATTGCCAGCGTTCGGCGATATATTCTTTATGTGCGGTTTGATAGGCGTCCATGGCGCGAGGGACATCTTGCAGCATCTTCTCCGCTTCTCCGACCATCCCTGCTGCTTCCAATCGGTCGATTGATAACCGCAGATAAGGACAAGTAAGCCAAAACAAAGTAGGAAAGGGAATAAGATGTTCCTTCTCGATTTGTAAAGGATAATTAATCGTCACTTGCGGATAGCCATGCGAGCATCGCATCGCAACTGCGAACAGATAGTGTGGTGTTCGGCCTATTTGACGGGCGATGATTTGCTTATCAGTTAATGATACAGGTTCCATCTCTCACTTTGATATTTACTCTGTAATAATTGTTTGGCACACGCAGTCTCTTCATCTGAGAGAGGAGCAGAGAGCGCTCTTTTTCCTATTTTTCGAATGATTGCCTCACATAGTAGCGCTGTAATCGAATCGAGCGGTGGCAGAGGAAAGGTCTCCATCATTAAAGAGGTAACTTTGGCAGGCTGGGAAGGAACACGGGATGGAAGATAATTATCACCCATCGCCAACAGCAAACGTTCCATTTCAATTTTATCTGGCCGCACCAGCAATGTGCCATGGATGAGAATAACTTGTCCGCGGCGGGCTTGTGCCAATCCAGCAATCTTTTTTCCGGCGATAAATAGACTGTTCCTGTTAAGCTGTAGCTTAACCCCTAACTGTCCCATTGCAGTGATTATCGCTTGGCCAAGGAATAAGAATCCATCGTTGGCTGCAATCGACCCTTTTTTGCCGATTAAAAAGAGGGAGTAATTGAGATTGCCAGGGTAGTGGTATACTGTTCCCCCACCGCTGATTCGTCGCACGATAGGAATCTTTAGTTTAGCCGCTTGATCAAGTGATACCTCTCTTTGAGCTGATTGTGATCTACCAATTATCACTGCGCGATCGCTACGCCATATGCGTAATGTTTCTGGAGAGAGCTGTTCATGTAGATTTGTGAAGATAGCTTCTTCCACTGCCATGTTCCATCGCGGACAGCTTGGTTTGAGATCGCTAATAATACGGAACATAGTTATTCTACCGACTTGCAAGCACGATAGGAACTGCGTACCAACGAACCGGCGACTACACTGCGGAAACCGATTGCGCGTGCTATCATCTCCAATTCTGTAAACTCGGCTGGAGCAAGATAACGAGTGACAGTGATTTGTTTTGCTGTTGGTTGTAGATATTGGCCAATTGTCACAATATCTACTTTGGCTTCTCGCAAGTCATGCAGCGTTCTTATAATCTCAGATTTCTTTTCTCCTAATCCAAGGATCAGGGAAGATTTAATCAGTGAACCAGGAGCAAGAGAATGGAGACGCGATAATACCGAGAGCGAACGATCATAGTCAGCGTATTGTGCCCGGATCAGCGGTGTTAGTCGACGGATAGTCTCTACATTATGACCGATTACATCGACGACTGAAGTAGCGATTAGCTGGAGAGATTCCTCTTTCCCCAAAAAATCAGGGATAAGCACTTCAACACGCACATCAGGTAATGACTCTTTGATCGCCGTTACAACAGCAGCAAAATGCGCTGCTCCTCCATCAGGGAGATCATCTCGCGTGACTGATGTCAAAACAACGTATGAGAGACCGAGATCTCCCGCAATAGCAGCGATTTTCCGTGGTTCTTCAGGGTCAAGTTTTTCTCCTCTTGTCCCATGTTTCACAGCGCAAAACCGGCATGATCGTGTGCAGAGATTACCAAGGAGCATAAACGTTACTGTCATTGCTTCCCAACATTCAGTAATATTGGGACAGACTGCTTCCTGACAGACTGTCTTGACCCCATAATCCTTCAGGATACAACGCATCCTTTGTACTCCGTTTGTTCCTGATGGCACACGTACTTTTATTTTTTTAATCTGTGTCATAGTATTTATTGTCAACATAGCGACCTCGTCTCTTCTTCACTAACCAATTCCAAAGAAAAGATCATTGCCAGCTCACCCAGGATCCCTTGTTGCACATCGGCTAGTATCGGAACAGGAGATATAAGATCAGCGATTGATACCATTTCAATCTCCATCCCACAGGGGTTTATCATCCGCCAATGATCACTATTGACTGCAACATTAAGCGCCAACCCATGCATCGTCACCCAATTGCGGATGGAGAGACCAATCGATCCGATCTTTCTCCTGCTGACCCATATTCCCGGTAATCCGTCCCGTCGATCAGCATCAATCTCTATCTTTGCAAGGTAACGAATCATTGCTTCTTCGAGGTTGTTGATATACTGCTTAATATCTCGGTTGTAATGACGTAAATCAAAGATCGGGTAGATAACGAGTTGCCCTGGACCATGATAGGTAACATCTCCACCGCGGTCAATTTGATAGACAGATATTCCAGCACTAATTAGTTCCTCTGCCGTTGCTAAGATGCTATTTCGCGATCCTGAGCGGCCGACTGTAAAGACCGGATTATGTTCCACAGAGATGATAATATCTTCTATCTCTTCAGTTGATCGCTGGCGATGAAGCGAGCGCTGTAACAGATAAACAGAATGATAATCAGCTCGCTTGAGTGCTAAATGAACTGCTTTACGAGGTTGCAAGTGTGATTTCCGCAAGCACATCGCCATTTTTCACTGCTGCCCCTGCGGGAACGAGGATCTGCGTTAACTCTCCTTCTTTCTCCGCCTCAATGACAAAGGTTGTTTTCTCTGTCTCTACTTCAACTACTGCCTCGCCAACAGTTACTATCTCTCCCGGCCTTTTCAACCATTCGATGACTTTTATCTCTTTGACATCCCCTAAATCAGGGAGAAGTAATTTGCTCTTTGTGTTGATCTTATTATCCATAATGATTCTTCTTTGTACTTTGGTCCTCTTTGTCGTTGGGTAGTAATTTGACTGCGTAGAGATAGAAATAATTAATGGTCTTAGCTTCGTAAACCAACTGGATTCAGGATGCGGAAGAAGGGTATCTCTCTATAATAATTCAATATCCAATGATCTGTACAGTTATGTTTCGCTCACGCGGGCGATCTAACTCCACAAGAAAAATGCGTTGCCATTGTCCCAATATAAACTTCCCTTGATTGATCGGAATCGTTTCGCTCGTTCCGAGGCAGAGATGTTGGCAATGAGCATGGCCATTTGGGCACTCATCTTCTTCATCCATATTGGATATACGGACTGTGAAATCATTATGTTTGTAGTCATTTTCCGGTGGCGCGATCTGTTCTAAAAATCGTTCCATATCGTATAGAAGAAGAGGTTCTTTTTCATTGATCCGTATCGCAGCTGTTGTGTGATGAGAAAAGACAACGGCGATTCCTTGCTTAACTTCTGTATCTTCCAGTATTTTTTCTATCTTCGATGTGATATCGATAAACTGTGGCGCCCGCTCGGTAATTACCGTAATCATTCTCTGAAATGATTGCATAATCATCCCTTCATCGATGCGATTTTTTTGTTCATAACTTTATCCAAACTTTCTTGCGATGTCGATGACAAGAAGGTTGGTGATTATCATATTCACTTGTCAATTGATTTATGGTGTTGATCACTTCATTGATCAATCTATCAGGAGTCGATGTCCCGGCAGTTATACCTAACCTTTGCACGCCTTGGAGCCATGCCGGATTAATCTCACCGGCTTGATCAATATGATAAGTTGCATCATTAGTCATACTCGCAGTTTTCGCTAAGTTACGAGTATTAGCGGAACTATGGCTTCCAATTACAATCATTACGTCAGTCATTTTTGCCAATTCTTCAGCTTCGTTGTACCGGCGGCTCGCTTCCGGACATGTTGTGTCGATAACCTTAGACTCTATTCTATTATTATAGCGACAAATAAGTTGACAAGCAAAATCAGTAAAGCATTCTTGTCTTATTGTTGTTTGCGCAATGAGAGCAATTTTTTGTTCAACAACAGGTAGCTTCATATCAGCTGACATAGACGTAATTCCTTTTCCATTTGTCCAGCTTAAAATCCCTTTTACTTCGGGGTGACTTTCCTCGCCATAGATCACAACAGTAAAGCCACCTACGGTTAATTCAGCTGCTCTTTGCTGTGCTTTACGCACGATCGGGCAGGTAGTATCGATAATTTTCAATCCGCGTCCTTCAAGTTGGAGAAAAATTTCCTTTGGAGCGCCATGGGCAGTGATCGCTACCACTTTCTCTCTTACTTCAGAAAGATCATAGACTGGTCGCGCACCACGTGCAGCCAACTCATTTACAACTGTGGAATTATGGACGATCGCTCCGAGTGTAGCCAAGGATTCGCCTGCAGAGAGTTCGGTTTCGATCATCTTTATTGCGCGTCTGACCCCAAAACAGAAGCCGAGCTCTTTTGCTTTTTTTATCTCCATCATTCACCCTATGTAATTATTGTTTAATATTACACCAAAAGTATAGTCAATTAACAATTATTTCATTGTAATTATGTTGCCAAGTAGCTGCGCGTGGTCTTTACTATTTCCCGTACCAACTCTTTTTCCGGAACAGCGGCCTTAATACGTTTTCCATCAACGTAAATCGTTCCTTCTCCATCTCCACCGACCATGCCGACCGCTGCCTCCTGTACTTCTCCTAACCCATTTACTATACAACCGATCAGTGCGATAACGAGTGGCTCTGTTATATCAGATAGCTGGTGTTGAATCTGTTCTGCAATTTGGGAGAGATTTATCTTTGTCCGACCACAGGTGGGGCAGATACGGTAGATAATTCCTCGTTGCCGCAGGTTGAGTGCCTTTAATATTTCATAGGCAACGTATACTTCTTTTACCGGGTCACCGGCGAGCGAGACCCGAATTGTATTGCCGATTCCTTCTGCAAGGAGTATTCCCAGTCCCACTGCGGAGCGAATCGATCCTTCTAATATAGTACCTGCTTCGGTGATGCCAATATGGAGTGGATAATCAAGTTGTTGTGCTACCAGGCGATAGGCATCGATCGTCATTTTGACATCAGTCGCCTTAACTGAGACCTCGATATCTGTGAATCCCTCTTTTTCTAATAACGACACCGCGTGCAGAGCCGATGCCACCATACCTTCAGCGCTTACCTTGCCATGGTGGGTACGGAAGGATGGATCAAGTGAGCCCGAGTTTACTCCTACTCGAATCGCTATTCCCGCTCTCTTTGCAGCATGCGCGATTTCAGCGATCTTTTGTGAGTTGGTAATATTCCCAGGATTGAGACGGAGCATGTCAACTCCGGCAGTGATCGCTTGCAAAGCAATGCGGTGATCAAACTGGATATCAGCGACGAGCGGAATGGAAATACGCTTCTTGATCATTGCCAAATTTTTCGCTGCAGCCATATCAGGTACAGCGACGCGGATGATCTCACAGCCGGCCTTAGTGAGTCGCTCGATCTGCTCTACTGTGGACGCAGTATCAGCTGTATTGGTATTAGTCATTGATTGGACAGCGATCGGTCGTCCTTCCCCGATCTCTATCGATCCGATTTTAACGATTTTGGTCTTCAACTTTTTCTCCGGCCATTGCGATAGCCTTGGCTTGGAGCATGCTCACGGCGACTTCGTTCCCTCGTCGGTTTGATGCGGATAGATCCTTATTTTGTAGATAAGTCGTGATAAAACCAGCAGCAAAAGCATCTCCAGCGCCAGTAGAATCAGGTGCTTTGATCATTGCCCCTCGATAATAATTCCGTTCTCCTCCTCTCCAAGCAAGAGAACCTCTCTCTGATAAGGTGAGCGCGCCCACTGGGAAAGTTTCTGCAAGGACGGCAACGATCTTCTCCTCATCTCTCTTACCGGAAAGGAGCTCTCCTTCGGCAAGGTTTGGAAAGATAATCTCTGATGCGGCAATATCAGCAAGAAAGGTGGTAAGACCGAATGACTCTATCAGGTTTGCCGGAGGAGGATCGATCGAAATCGTAAGATTAAGTGAACGGGCGATATAAATAGCCCGCTGTGCTGCTCTCCGTTGAGTAGGTGCCAAGAAGCTGTAGCCAGATATGTGAACGTGGTTAACACCATAGAAGAAGTCTTCTTTGATCCAAGCAGGATCAAGTTTGGCGTTTGCCCCGCGCGAACAGAGCATTCTCTTTTCTCCCTCCTTCACCAATGAGACAACTGTTCCAGTAGGGATATTTACACGTTGGACTTGTGTATCAATTCCCTGTTTCTGTAAGGAACGAACAAGGAGATCTCCTGCAAGGTCATCTCCTACACAACCAATAAAGATTACTGCTGCTCCCTCAAGCGCAGCGGTGCGAGCAAAATTTCCTGCGGAACCACCAGGTTCAGTTAGCACAACGGTTTGCATCTCTCCGTCTGAGGGGAACTTTTCCGGGAGATGAACGAGCACATCAAGGTTAAGGTCGCCGAGAACAAGGATCCGGTTCATTCTGATACTCTTAATCTGGCAATCGATTCAGCGAACGTCTGTACCTGCTTTTGGGCAATTGGTGCCTCAACGATGCCTCCCTCCTTAAGAGCAGTGCCGATAATAAATCCATCTGCCACGCAAAAGGCGGAGAGATTATCAACTCTGATTCCACTGCCAATAAATACTGGTAGAGAAGTTACCTGCTTTACTTGCTTAAGATCCTCGGGCAAAACTTCCTTGCCGGTACCAATGCCAGAGATAATTAGCCCATCAGGATGATTTCTTGTTGCATCAATAGCTGCTTCCTCAATCGTTGTTAGGTGTACGGCATGTTTAACATGTATGTCAGCAAGTATCTTTACGTCGCAATGAAGGCGATTTCGCAGTTCAAGAAGGCTGCGTGCGTCCCCTTCAATCATACCTTGATCAGTAAACGCAACACCAGAGAAGATGTTAACGCGAATGAAAGAAGCGCCAACAGCAGCAGCGATCGCAAGTGCAGCTATCCCATCGTTTCGCAGCACATTTATCCCAATCGGGATATGCGCTTTTCGCATAATTTCTTGTGCAATCACTGTCATCATTGCGATCGTCTCTTTCGGAGCAAATTTAGCGAACGGCCTGTCACCAAAGTTTTCTACAATCGCTGCGTCCGCTCCACCGGCTTCCAAGGAGTCAAGATCCCTCAGGGCTGCATCAATGACTGAAGTACCTTTATGGTAGCGGTAACTCCCAGGGAGGGGAGGGAGGTGGATCATTCCGATCAGCGGCTTCTCACATCGAAATAGATTTATAGCTTTATGTAGGTTCATAGTTTTGTAATGGATATCTGCTCATAAAATCGACTCAATTAGTGATGCAAATTCTGCTAACAAGATTAGATAATTTTTCTTGCTGTAAGATACTGCACCAGTGGTAAATAGTCAATCCAAAAGTCTCTCTGTTTCACTTTGTAATAGCTTGTTCGCTCACCAATTTTAAATATAACGAGAAAAGCGTTGAGTCGGGTCTCTCGTTATTTCCCTGATTCAGGTGGGTTGGTTTTTTTGTGTGATATATATTACAATATTAGATTAATATTTGCTATTGCACAGGCGGTGATAGGATTGACTCATCCATTTTTAAGATATAGAATTGGGCTGTCAATAAGCAGGAGGATCTTACGCGAGAGATACGAGGAGTATTACTATGGTTGAACTACATAGCTTTGCTATCTTTTCCGATCTGAAAGAACAGGATCTTGAAAAACTACAGTCAACGATTAAAGAGATTCGTTATGGACATGATGAGATCATTTTTATGGAAGGGGCTCCTGCATTCGGCTTCTACCTTGTCTTTCAAGGGTCAATCAAAATTGTAAAACGGAGCCTGCGAGGCAAGAGTCAAATCTTAAAAATTATCGGCCCAGGAGAGATTTTAGGAGAGACGACCCTCTTTGATAAAGGGAGCAATAACGCATACGCAAAGACGCTTGATGCCGCTGTTGTCGGATTTATCGAGCGAGGAGATTTCTTTTACTTTCTTGAACGTCATCCAAAGGTGATCTTCCGGTTGTTTAAGAAATTATCAGAAGAGCTAAAGGCTTTTCAGAACAAACTTGCCGAACGCTCTTATGCCAGCAGTAAAGAACGGTTGGCGCGTTTGATCCTCTATCTCGGGGAGAGCGGAATTGAACTTTCTCGTACCGAATTGGCCGAGATGGCTGGAGTCTCCTCAAAGACGGCAATCAGAACTCTCTCTGAATTAGAAGAACGTGGCATCATCACTATTGAGAATCGCAAACTCCAAATTTGTGATAAGAAGTATCTAATACGATTAATAGAACCATCATCTCTTAGTTTGGATGGTAACTTCATTATCTAAGGTTTGCAAAGAAAAATTCCACCTGGTAGGTGTCCACCTAATAGGTGATCGGTGTCTTTGGGAATAAACGGTTCTTCTTTTATCCTTGGGTGTTTACTGTGGTTGTGCAACAAAGCGTCATAGATGCTGTTTGCACGCCACTGAACACTGCAGAAAACCAGTGTAATACGAGGATGATCTGTATTGATGGGAGAATTAACTTCACGGGAAAAAACGATTATATTAATTGTCATATACAGTGCAAGTATTGGGTTACTCTTTTCATTGCATAACGATCTCCCTGTCGAAGTTATATTTATCGCTCTGATCATTCCATTACTGATCGGTGCAGCGCTATGTAAAATACGTGGAGGATCGTTATTGGGGTTGATGACCTCGATAGCGGGATTCGCTCTGTTGCGTGAACAGGGTTTATTACTTCCGCTTCTGTTAATGATCTTGTCTCTTTCATTAGGGATAAGTATCGGTTGGTTCAATCAAAGACGAGCTCGTCTTCGCGAAGAGTGGCAACGAGCAAAGAATTTAAGTGAGCTATCTGATGAAGATATTTTTGAAAATTCTGTTACAATGATCCATCTTGTCGATAAAAACGGCAATATTTTGCGGCGGAACGAGAAGTCACATCTTCTCCTCGGATATGCGAAAAACCGAGAATTGAGGATGGCAGAATATATTCATCCTGATGATGCAGAGAATGTAAAATCCGCATTGATCCGTGTCTTTGAACGAGGTATGGTAGAAAATATCAAGGCACGCTTGATTTCGGCAAAGAAGGTTATCATTCCGGTTGAATTCGCGGCAACGCGAGCTAAAGGGCGCATGGCTGCCATTATGGAGATTTTTGATCGGCGAGAGACAGAGGAACTGGAACGACGCCTGGCGGAGACAGAAGCAAAGTATCGTTATTTGATCGAAGATGGTATCGACACACTTAATTCAGCAATTATCATTATTGATAAAAAGCAGGAGATTGTATGGGCGAATGAGATGATGGAAACCTTTTTCGGGGTTGATCGCGAGAGATTAATCGGGATCAATGCGATGGCAGCGTTCGATCGGTATGTAGGAGTATTGGAAGAGATCGACGATTTCCGCCAGACCGTTGCCGATGCTGTTACCAATAACAAACGAATCGACTCACATATCTGTCGGGTGCGTTCTGGATCAGGATGTAAGGAACGAATCTTCGAATACCGGAGTATTCCGATTGAAACTGACAGATATCAAGGGGGGCGAATTGATTACTATATCGATATCACCGAAATCAAGCGCTTAGAAGAGGGTTTACGTGAAAAGACGGAACGTCTTGAGCGCAGCAATGAAAACTTGGAGGAATTTTCACATGTGGTCGCGCATGACCTCAAAGAACCTCTTCGCACACTCTCTGTTTACAGTTCTTATCTGTTAGAGGACTATAAGGAGAAACTGGGAGAAGGAGGGCTTGAATATTTGGAGATAATCAGGAATTGTTCCGATAGGATGCGTACGTTAGTTGATGCTCTTCGTGCTCTCTCCAGTATCCGTATGAATACAGCATCATTTGTACGGGTCAATGTGGGTGATCTTCTTCAGGAGACAAGAGAAGATTTAGAAGCGCTTCTCCAAGACCGGAGAGTGAGTCTTCAGATAGCGAATAATTTCCCGCAGGTCATGGGTAGTAAAACACGTATTGCTGAGCTATTTCGCAATCTTATCATTAATGCCGTTAAATTTAATGACAAGGCATTACCAGTTGTCCGTGTGGGTTGGAAAGATACCGGTAACGGACTTTGCACCTTCTTTGTCCAGGATAATGGTATTGGAATTGAAGCTCGCTACCTGAAGAAAATATTCGGTATGTTTGAGCAATTACACCCCGATAAATTTGAAGGAACTGGAGCTGGTCTTGCAATCAGTAAACGAATCGTTACAGAACACAAAGGTGAAATTTGGGTAAAGTCGGAAGTTGGCAAAGGGACTACTTTCTACTTCTCCATTCCCAAAGTACTGTCTACCAACAAGGTGGTGGCAAATGCAAAATCCTACTAAGATGAAGGTATTAATAGTGGAAGATAGTCCGACTGATGTAAAGATCATTGAACGGACGATGAAACGCAGCAAGATCAAATGTGATCTCTTCTTTGCTACAGATGGAGCGGAAGCGTTGGAGTTCCTTTTCCAGCGAGGTAAGTTCGGTGATGTTCCTCGACCAGATCTTATTCTGCTTGACTTGAAACTTCCTAAGGTCGATGGATTTGAAGTCTTAAACGAGATCAAACAGGATGATCGACTTCGTCGAATTCCAGTAATTGTTCTTACTGTATCAGCACGTGAAGAAGATGCAGTAAGGGCGTATGATAGCGGCGCTGCCAGTTATATGACCAAGCCGGTTACCCCCGAGGATTTTGAAAAACTGATTAACACAGTACAAGAATATTGGCGGATTGCTCTGCTTCCTCAAAGCTGATCAAACTATCTCTGTCAGAAGTCAGAAGTCAGGAGTCAGGAGTCAGGAGCCAGAAGTCAGAATGAAAAGAGAACCAGCCAAGCATTTTCAAGACTTGATCGTTTGGCAAAAGGCTACTACTCAGGTAGATAGGCTGTAGGTTGTAGACATTTAGGAAGGGGATCATGCAAAAACTAACAGCCTTTAGCCTACAGCCTAAACACCCTGAATAGTCTCCTCTATTCTGGATTCTGGCTCCTGACTTCTGACTCCTGAGCAGTTATGGTGATACTTCACGGTTAATGTCCCAGCTCGAAGAAGTCAACAAATTACTTATACTTCTTCTATTCTGGATTCTGGCTCCTGACTCCTGGCTTCTGACTCCTGAGTAGTTATAAGTTAATTAAGGCCAACTCAATCATCTTTTTGGCTTTGCGATCTCTTTGGCAATGCGCGCAACAATCTCTGTAACGCCATTAGCAAGTGAGACTGATATCTTCTCGCTACTAGAGCGTTGCTGAATTTCCACCGTATTAGCAGCAAGACTTCGTTTACCGATCACTACTTGGATGGGAATCCCCAGCAGTTCTGCATCATGAAATTTAACCCCTGCCGTCTCATTACGATCATCAAGTAACACATCGATCCCTGCTTGCGCCAAGGCGTTGTATATCTTTTCCTCCACAGAGAGCTGCCCGCCTGTTGCAAGAAGAGGGAGGATGATAACAGTAAATGGCGCTAACGCGGATGGCCAAAGAATCCCTTTCTCATCATGATGCTGTTCAATGATCGCACCTAAGATTCGACTGACACCGATCCCATAACAGCCCATAATTAGCGGTCTCTCTTCACCGTCAGAGGATAAGAAATTTGCTCCTAATGCGGTAGAATATTTAGTCCCTAACTGGAATATTTGTCCTACCTCAATGCCGCGTTTAAAGACCAGTTCGCCAGAGCAGTGGGAACAAAGATCACCTGGTTCAGCGCGGCGAATTTGTATCCATCGATCAATTTTCACATCTCGTTTAAAGTTGACCCCGCAGTAGTGATACTCTTCTTTGTTCCCTCCGACGATAAAGTTACACAAACTTGCGAGCGATTTATCACCAATAATCGGCATATTGAGGCCGATCGGTCCTAACGATCCAAACGATGCGCCAGTGAGTTTTCTCACTTGCTGCTCATCATCGATGCGCGCAAGATGCGGGTCAGCCAGAGCAGACTGGAGTTTTTCTTCGGCTAACTCATGATCTCCACGGATAAGAATGGCAATATGCCCCTTTTCTGTGGCATAGATAAATGTCTTGACGATTTGCTCAACTTTAACTCCCAGGAAGGAGGCCACCTCGTTTACGCTCTCTTTACCCGGCGTAGCAACAAGTTTTAACTGTTCGGCGCTGGCCTCTTCGCAGGAGACTTCGTCATTAAAGGTAGCGATCTGAAGATTGGCAGCGTATCCGCACCTTTGGCAGCAGACAACTTCATCTTCTCCAGCGTCGGCCAGTGCCATAAACTCATGTGAAGTATCTCCTCCCATCAAACCAGTCGGTGCTTCCACCACAGTAAAATCAAGCTGGCAGCGCGTAAATATCTGGCAGTAACATTGATGCATATGTTGGTACATCTCTTCCAGCGACTCCTTGTCAGCATGGAACGAGTAACCGTCTTTCATTAAGAATTCACGCGAGCGCATTAGTCCAAAGCGCGGCCTGATCTCATCGCGATATTTATCATTTATTTGATAGAGGAGGAGAGGAAGTTCTTTATAAGATCGGATATCGATGCGCACTAGGTCGGAGATTATCTCTTCATGTGTCGGACCGAGAGTGTATGATTGTCCTTTACGATCTGCCAGTTTAAACATTTCTGGACCAAAGTCAGTCCATCGGCCAGTTCGCTGCCATAACTCTGCTGGCTGGATAATCGGTAATTTTATCTCCAGACCTCCGCAGCGATTCATCTCTTCACGAACGATCGTCTCAATACGCTGCAGGAATTTCATTCCCAGTGGCAGATAGTTGTAAATTCCAGCAGAAACTTTGCGAATCATCCCTGCTCTGATCATCAGTTTGTGACTGATCAGCTCGGCATCGCTAGGAATCTCCTTGCGAGTCGGAATATAATATTTAGACCACCGCATTTTAAAAGCAAGCCAATATGGCTTTCCCTCCTTCGACTAATCTTGATTGTAATATCCTTGTTCTCTTCTCACCGTAACTGTTTAGTGACCAAGGTGATTAGTAATTGGTGACTAGTAATTCGCGCGAACAATGGCACTTGACCCAATAACTGATCACTAATCACTTAGTCTCTAAAGTCTCTTTGCGGCTATACCTAAAGTAGTTACTTCTCACCTGTGATTAAAGACGCATAAATAACAACTAATTTGATTAGCTTAATCGAACCACTGCTTAAGATCAAGGAGCAGAGCCTGCTCATCGCTAATTTCCTGTCCTTGGACGGGAAATGATTGGCGTAAGATTGCGCCGTAACTTTTCGTCACCACTCGCTGGTCAGTGATAATCACTGCTCCTTTGTCAGAATGGGAACGAAGAAGGCGACCAATTCCCTGGCGTAATTTTAGTGTGGCTGCAGGAAGAAAAAAATCTGTGAACGAATTCCGGTTCGCTGCGTCTATCCTTTCGCTCAACGCAGCAGTGATCGGTTCTGTCGGAACAGGAAATGGAAGTCGTGTGATGAAGAGAACTTCTAACTTATGCCCTGGTAAATCAACGCCTTCCCAAAAACTGTCAGTGCCCAGAAGGATTGCTGGCTGATCTGCTTCTTTAAACGCAGCAACAAGTTTTGCGCGTGAGATACCGCCTGCTTGCACAAATAGAGAGATATGCGGAGCTCTGTTTTGCAGGTTGTCAGCGACTACTTTCAATAACTGGTACGAGGTGAAGAGCGCCAATCCTTTTCTGTTGGTGGTGCTAATTACTCTTTCCAGCAGCGCGGAGATCCTCTCTCCATAACGCGGATCATCAGGGAGGAGAAGGAATGTCGGCAGATAGAGACGCATCCGCTGTTGATACGAGAAGGGGCTGGGAAGGATAAGGCTTTGTATTTCATCGCCAGGACTCCCCTTAAGACCAATCTGGGCGGTCAGATAATCAATGTTCCCATTGAACGAAAGTGTGGCAGAAGTAAGGATCAATCCGTCTATGTATTGATAAATCTTCTGCTCTAAAATGTCGGCGACCTTGATTGGAGCAGAGAAGAATTCGATCGTATCACTGCGCTCCTTATACCAAAAAACACGCTCTTTATCATCCGCACAGAAGAGTTCATCAATCAAAGTGCGCACATCTTCAAGTTCGGTCTGGTATATCTCTATCTCTCGTTTTTCCGCTTGCGTTAGATATAGACTAAGATCAAAGAGAGATAGCAGCAGCAGTTCAATCGCGTTGACGAAGTCTGTTATTTTTGCAGCGGGAATTGGTAATGGTTCTTGATAACGCACTGCAGTACCTGCTCTCCTGTTTTGCGGAAGATAGTTGGCAATATCAGCAAAGAAAATTCTGTTTACTCTCTGGAGCACAGCAATGTTATCACGTATCCGGCGCTGTACTTCCTCTCCTGCCGAGGTGAGAGAGAGTTTACCCAGCCACCCGGCAGAGGAAGATGTTCTTTTATTATCAGGTTTCTGAAGATCATATTCCCCGCTAAGATCACGCATTAACCGTGTAATCGTCCAGATAGAGAACGTCTTTGTGAATGCATGTCGCGTTGCCGCTTCTATGGCATGAGCTTCGTCGATGATTAAATACTGATATCCGCCGATGATCGCTCGTTCAGATTGACTATCGGCGAGAAGGAGCGAATGGTTGATAACGAGAAGATCTGCTCTCTTCGCCTGTTGGCGCGCTTTTGTCAGGAAGCAGTCTTCGATAAATGGACATTGTTTACCAGGGCAAAGGCGAAGGTCACTATTTATTTGCGCCCAAAGTTTTTGCGCTCGTGGAGCAGAAAGAAAGGCACTGCATCCTTCAATATCACCATCTT
The DNA here is from genome assembly GCA_964582575.1 of uncultured Thermotogae bacterium. Classification (GTDB taxonomy): domain Bacteria; phylum Bipolaricaulota; class Bipolaricaulia; order UBA7950; family UBA7950; genus UBA7950. The sequence goes on along the minus strand of CAZORT010000002.1, from coordinate 2,190 downwards.
TTGTCTCTTCTCGCCACACAATGAGCAATGATAGGAGTTGGCGCTGCCCTTCCAGATCAAGTTGGCCAACGATCTCCATCTGTAATTCTTCCCAACGTTTTAAGCAAAGATAACTCTCTTGACCTTTGAGTAGGGCAACGTTAATATCCGGCGCAAAATGTGAAATAAGGAAGGGGATATCCACAAAGAATATCTGGTCTTGTAAGTTCTTTGTTCGTGTTGAAACGACAATTTTCACTTGACCAGGATCAGCAGTATTGTGCAAAAACTGGAGTGCCGGAATCAAGTAAGCGAATGTCTTTCCCGTACCAGGGCCGGCTTCAACAACGAGTGTCCCTCCGTCACGGAAGAGATCGGTGATTGCTTTTGCCATCTGCTGTTGCTCTGATCGTAGTTCAAAATTATCCATTATTATTGACAGCGGTCCGTCTGGCGTAAATATTTCATCAGAGTTGGCAAGGATGGTCGGTTTAAGTTTGCGCCTGGATTTTGCTATGGTCTTCTCTTTACATACCGGCAGTGCTCTTACCTGTGTGGTCTCTGCCAAACGTTGAAAGAGAACCGCAAGAGGTAATTTTAACAGATTTGCCAAAATACTAAGAAGCTTGGATGGAAGAGCGAGAGCCTGTTTAATTAGCTGGCAGAATATATAACCGATTGCAGTTGCGTCATTATCTATACTTGGTGAAAGAGAATAATGCTTCCGTAAAGCAGGGATGGTGTATGTAGGCAGAGTAGGAACTAAAATCTGTGCCAGCATTATAATGTCAATGACCAGCCAGTCAGACGGTAAGATATTCTCCATTCTTTTGCCGTGGACAAGGACGACTGTGGCATTATGGTTGCGAATAATCTGGATTGCAACGTTTATGTCACCAAGAGAGTTCTCAATCGGTTCGTCGGTCGAAAATAACGCAACTTTAATATCTCCGCCATGATCGGTATGTAAAGCGGCAAACCGTGCTAGATCTAATCTATCCCTTATAATGGAGTCAATAGGAAGTTTATGCGTCATAGTGTGCGGCTGGTGACAAAGAACGTTTAGAGCAACTGCTGTATGCGATTGATCCACGTGATTATTCCGACTAAATGACTCTCTTGGTCGATGACTGGGATATTACGATTCTTTTTCCGGATCATCATATCTGCTACTTGAAGATCATCATTGTCATCGTATACATGGCCTGTATGGCCGCTGATAAAACCCATTGCAACGTTTTCTATCCTCATCCCAGCGAGGAAAACCGATATATTTACTCCTTTGCCACTGGTAGAAGCAGAACTACGAGTAGTACACGTAAGAAACTCATCTTGTGTATTACTACCGATTTTAAGTTTATCAACCCAGTAAATTGTATTGACTGCGGGGTTACGGGGTTAGGGGTAGTAACAGTGATAATCACAATTGCTCCTCCATATTAAGTTGCCAAGTGAAGCGATTAACGCACAAAAGGTTATTGGTTGACGGTTAACCCAATGATTGCTCTTACTTGTTTGTACACATAGCTTGCAGCGAACCCAGCACTCTTCCTTTCAGAGACCCAGTAGAACTTTCTTCGATTACTACAGTGATGATCTTTCCAATAAGGGATTCGTCGCCAGGAAAGAGAACAGTACGATGGTCACGCATACGTCCGAATAGAGTTCCTTCCTGTTTATTTATCCCTTCAACAAGGACTGCAACCTCTTCGGTCAATAACTTTTCGTTCTCCTCACCTGCAATCTGTCGTTGTATGTGCAAGACTTTTTGTAATCTTTCTTCTTTTAATTCTGCTGGCACGTCATCGGGAAGCTTTGCACTTATCGTTCCAGGGCGGGGAGAATATTTAGCGACAAAGACTGAACCGAAGCGAGCCTCTTCCAGCAAAGAGAGGGTGTGAGAAAAATCATCTTCACTTTCTGTTGGATAACCGACGATTAAGTCAGTGGTGATATTCAATTTGGGGATTAACTCGCGTCCATTGGCAATAAGAGCAAGGAACTGAGCACGAGTATACATACGATTCATTGCAGTTAGAATTCGATCGCTGCCCGATTGACAGGGAAGATGAAGATGTTCGCAGATATTCACTGCAGAGGCCATTGCTTCTAGCACATTTATTGACATATCACGTGGATGAGAACTGATAAATCTGATGCGCGGAATCTGTCTCTTACTTACTTGCAACAGGAGACTGGCAAAATCACCGT
>CAZORT010000001.1:37382-42992 GCA_964582575.1 uncultured Thermotogae bacterium | reverse complement strand
CCAATTCGTTGAGCGTCCCCTCGAATACTTCATCTCCCGTACCCACCTCTACCGGAATGGATTCTCCGGTAAGAGCGGCTTGATTGACCGCAGCCTGGCCTGAAGCGACCACCCCATCAACCGGAATCCGCTCGCCCGGTTTGACCAGTACCCTATCCCCGAGCTTAACCTCTTCGATCGGCACCACTACCTCTCCGTCAGCGCGGCGTACTCTCGCCGTCTTCGGTTTCAGATCCATCAACTTACGGATAGCGTTACTTGCCTTAGCGACAGTAATGTTTTCTAATAACTCACCGACGTGCATGATGAAGACCACAAGGGCTCCAGCAAACCATTCCTCAATGAGGATCGAGGCGACCAGAGCAATGCTGATCAGCACACCAACATTCATGTTCTTACGCAGCAGCCCTTTTATCGCCCCCAAAATGATCGGGATTCCTCCCACCAGGGCTGCAGGTATGAAATTATCGATGCCGAAGACTTCGTACACTAGACCTGCTACCCCGAGGGCTAAGAGCAACCCCACCACACTAGGTAGGAGAAAGTGTCCGTACTTCTCAAAGGTCAGACCATTTGCTTTCGATTTATCGTAACCCAATCTGCAAGTTTCACAGCTTAAGTCTCTTTCTTCTTTCATCTGTTCCTCCTTCACTTTCATCTGTTTCTTCTTCATCTGTTCTTCCTCAGTTATCTTATGCAGCTCTCCTCAATGGAGAAACCGGGCCAGAGATTCCTTCAGTTTAGCGATTGCCTTCTCTCCCGCACCATCTTCAACCGCCGCCACAATACAGGTATCCAGGTGATCTTCGAAGACAATTTTTCCTATCTGGGCAAGAGCAGCGCGAACGGCTGCAACCTGCAAGAGCACCTCCGGACAGTCACGATTATCATCCACCATGCGCCCGATGGCTCTTACGTGGCCCTCAACTTTGCTCAATCTTTCCTTTACTTCCGCGTGCGTCTTTTCATGCATCGTTCCTCCTGCCTGAGTTCTCTAATCTCGTCCCCCCGGTAGGGTAGTTTACTACTATAGTATACATTACCATCTTTGTCAAGGGCAATAATTGACATAGATCCGCCATTACAAGCATGGTCGGGGAGATTAATGGGCACTCCCGTCTGAGTTCTCTACTACCCGTCCCCCTGGTCGGGTAGTTTAAACTATAGCATACACTGTCATCTTTGTCAAAAGGTAGTCTCTTCCAATACAAGGCTATCCGGGACAGAGGCAGTTAAACTATTGGCCAAAACAGATGAATTACACTGGTGGTTAAGTGGATCAGCAAGACTGAATTGGACCCCGTGAAATGGAGATGGTACTTCGCTGTAGTCAAGCTTTGGCGTGTTTCCCTAAAAACGAGTTAGGAAAGAAGAGAAAATGCCGAAGAAGAGATGCAGTGCAGCGTAGTTTTCTCGGTAAGGAAGAAGTTTTCGAAGATCGCACGCGAGGTTCGCCTCTTTGCCAGCGAATCCACGACGCTTGCAGATGGCCTTGAGATCAGCGATGCTCAGACACTGTGGCACATCTGCTCCAGCATATGGGACGTATCTATCCGATCATATCTCCTTCAGGTCTTGCGCGTCCAGTTTAACCCTCCTCCGTAAGGAACTAGAAATCCGGCGTTGGGTAGCGCTCCATACCCTGCGATGACCGTAGCGAATTTTTGCCTGTTTCCAGTGAAAAGGCAAACGGCAGGAATCACTCCCGCAACGAAGTCTACCCGTGAAAAAGTTGTTCTATTACCTGTACCTAAACCGGGCAGACCTACGTGCTTGCCTGTTGACCAAGAATCTATACCCCTTTTAATCTAATTACGTCTCCTGAACTTGTTGTCGGAAGACGAGCGCGTCGGCCATGGCCGCCGTATCGACGACGACATGATCCCCTTCTTTCACCTCGCCGGAGACGATCTTCATCGCCAGCGGGTTCTCCACGAGGCGCTTCAGTGTCCGTTCGAGCGGACGCGCTCCATAGTGCGGGTCGTAACCTTTCCTGGCAAGGACTTTCTTCGCCCCGGGAGTGAGGGTGAGGGAGATCCCCTGTTCAGCGAGGCGCTTGTTTAACGCAGCGGCTTTGAGATCGACGATCTTCAGAATCGCTTCTTCCGAGAGAGGATGGAAGATGATTGTCTCGTCGATCCGGTTCAAGAACTCTGGCCGGAAGGTGCGTTTCAACTCCGTTTCGACCTTTTCGCGGACCTCCTCCTCGGGGTGATCTGCCGCAAAGTACTCGCTCCCCACGTTCGAGGTCATAATGATAATCGTGTGGCAAAAGTCGACTGTATGGCCGTGCCCGTCGGTCAGCCGTCCTTCGTCGAGGAGCTGGAGGAGAAGGTTCATCACCTGTGGGTGCGCCTTCTCCGCTTCGTCGAACAGGATCACCTGGTACGGCCTCCGCCTGACCGCCTCGGTTAGCTGGCCGCCCTCTTCGTAACCAACATACCCGGGTGGCGAGCCGATCAGTCTGGCGACGGCGTGGCGTTCCATGTACTCGGACATGTCGATCCGTAGAAGTGCGGTGTCGCTCCCGAACAGGAATGCGGCGAGCGCCTTGGCGAGTTCGGTCTTCCCCACCCCGGTCGGCCCGAGGAAGAGGAATGTCCCAATCGGCCGGCGTGGATCGGAGAGCCCGGCGCGGGAATGACGCACCGCCTCGGCGATGACATGCACCCCTTCATCCTGAGCGATCACCCGCGCGTGCAGAGAATCCTCCATCTTGGCAAGGCGTGTGCGCTCCTCCTCGAGCATCCGCTCGACCGGAATTCCGGTCCACTGCGAGACGAGCGCGGCGATCTCGCCTTCCGTCACCAGCTCACCGCTTCCATCGACTTGTAGCTTGCTCGCCGCCTCATCGACAAGGTCGATCGCTTTGTCAGGAAGGAAGCGGTCTGTGATGTAACGCTCGGCGAGCTTGGCCGCCGCGGCGAGCGTGTCGTCGGCGATCTTTACACGGTGGTGTTCTTCCAGCTTCTCCCGTAACCCTACAAGGATCGCCAGCGTCTCCTCCACGGTCGGTTCGCCGATGTAAACTTTCTGTAACCGCCGCTCCAGCGCCGAATCCTTCTCGATATGTTCCCTGTACTCATCAAGGGTCGTTGCCCCGATCAGCTGGAACCTCCCGCGGGAGAGCGGCTCTTTCAACATGTTGGCGGCATCGATCGCCCCTTCGGCTGCCCCGGCTCCGACGATCGTATGAACTTCGTCGATGAAGACAATCATCTTGCCGGCCGCTGCCTCGATCTCCTTGATCACCGCTTTCAACCGATCCTCAAACTCACCGCGAAACTTGGACCCGGCGACCATCGCCGCGATATCGAGAGAGACGATCTCTTTCCCCTTCAGTCTATCAGGGACCTCACCACTGGCGATCCGCTGCGCTAATCCCTCCACGACAGCGGTCTTTCCAACGCCGGGCTCACCGATCAGGACTGGGTTGTTTTTGCGGCGGCGGGAGAGTATCTGCTCCATGCGGCGGACCTCCTTGTCGCGACCGATCACCGGATCGAGCTCGCCCCGGGCGGCCATCTCCGTCAGGTTTATCGAGTATTTCTTCAATATTTGGTAACGCTCCTCGGACGAGCGATCGGTCACCCGCTGCTCACCGCGGACGCGGCGAAGCGCACTGTAGATCGCCTCGGGGGTGATCTGATGACGGTCGAGGATCCGCTTCAACTCCGGGTCAATCACACGGCTAAGCGAGAGGAGGAGGTGGTCGACCCCAATGTAATCATCACGCAAACGCTCGGCCTCCACCTGCGCACCGGCGACGACAGCGTCCAAGCGAGGAGTGATATAAATCTGCGTAGCGGTCGAACCGGAGATGGACGGCTTCCCTGCGAGTAGTCGGTTAAGATCCTTGGTCAACCCAGGCAGGTTGACCCCCATCTCCTGGAGTATCTCCCGCCCCACCCCTTCTTTGCCGGCCAGCACGATGAAGATATGCTCCACATCGAGTTGGTTCTGCTTATAACGCGACAGCAGATCCTGTGCCTCGTGGAACAGTTCCTGCGCACTTTCGGTTAGTCTATCGAAACGGATCACCGTGATCACCTCCAAGAGAGATTGGATATAATTATGGGCAAACAGCCAATTTCCACCACCGGACTTGCACCGGATAGATACGCGGCTCTGTGGGCTGCAGACGGATTGTGCGAATCCCAAATCCATGACCGGTAGGTAGTAGCGTCATCACTTGTGTCCAACGTTAGATTAGGATCCGTACCCCGCGACATTGGCTGGTATAGCCCACGCAATGTCGCCGACAAGTTCCGACCAACGTCAGAGATACACCTCGACACTTGTTACGATCCCCTCGCTGGCCTCCTATGCGCCTCGACGCTTCGGACAGGTATCAAACGAGGAGTTGTTAAATCAATCTGCCATCGATCTTCCCTTCCTACCGGAGACGCGTTCCTTAATCGTTGACGCGGGCGCATCACTTTACAGATTCTCCACTCAAAACAGCGAAGAGCCAATTATCTCTACCTTACGGGGTCTAGTTTCGAACGCGTGCGCAGCGTAACAGGCAAACGCCCTGTCTACGTCTGTTCACGCATAGGGAGACATGGTAATCTCGTGCAATCTCAATCTTTCTTTCCGCACCGTACACCTTGGAACCATCTTACAGATGTTTCAGCGCTTCGCGCGCTATTTTGGTTCGGCGTTCATCTTCCAACCATCGCTGAAGTTCAGCCTGTATCAATTCAGGCTTTTTCTTTCCTAATTTCCACATTGCTGTTGCTACAGCACGCCAAACATAACGACGTTCATCCAATGAAAGTTTACGTAAAATTATCAATGCTTTCTTGGCTATTGCCGGAGCAGCAGAAGCTGAGAAGGCCATCGCCACATTCCATAAGGCTTGTTCATCATGCGAAGTTGACCAATTGGTAAGATAATCGAAAGTTACTTCTGGATAATATCGCAACATCGCTGTTCCTAAAACGAACGGTCCTAAGTTGCGTCGCACGTAAGCGTTTCGGTCAACCATCAGTGGATCGATAAGCTTAAGTAAAGGGCCACTCCAGTCAGGGTTTTTAGTCTGTGCAGCTTTCATCGCCGCAATAAGGACTGCACGTCTCACATTGCCCGATGGATAAGAGCGCCAGCGTTGCAATATTATGATCGCGCGAGAAAAATCCCGTCGCAATATCCGGCCGCAAGCTGTGCCTGCTGAATCGCGCACTTTCCAATTTGGATCGTCGGCCAGCTTGAGCAATATTTGCAGCGATTTATCGATATTAGTTAGTGAGTTTCTACTGATAAGTTCGCATGCAATATGGCGCGCGGACGGTTCCTTCTTCTCGACAAATTTCTCTGCCAGTGTTATTATTGTTTTGGGATCCTGCTCGGCAGTAAGGATCTTCTTGGCAGCATAGCTCACATAAGTCATCTTTCCTTCTTTTTCTAATAGTTCAACCAGAAGATCAATTTCTCCATAAGCTAATAATCTTGCAATGTTTTCTTTCATTGGTTCTCCTTCTTTGCTGTGAGGTTTAAATTTTATCCCCATTATAAAGATGGAAAGATTTTACTGCTAATTTTTGTCGTTATCGCTTGTAATTGTTGGATAACGATATGTTCTGTAATAGCATTCTTTCGATTTTTACG
>CAZORT010000001.1:0-37282 GCA_964582575.1 uncultured Thermotogae bacterium | reverse complement strand
CTTGTAATTGTTGGATAACGATATGTTCTGTAATAGCATTCTTTCGATTTTTACGTATTTTTTAGTTCAAGGTTACTTCTCATAGCTGAATCGTCTTGTAATTTCTTCTGCGGTACGGTGATGACTAACGCGAAGATCGAAGGTCGTTTGAGCATCTGGTCTGCTTCCAAGAGATCTGATAATGGACCACTTAATTTTTGATTGATAGCGGCAGGGAGCTGCAAGGTCTCCAATGCGCCGTATCTTAAGTCAGGTGAACTTGCATTGTTTTGCAATTTTTCTGCTGTATCTATATTCTCTTTTGCTTGCATAATTGCTACTTAAATCGCATCAATAGATTCCCGTAATCCGGCACCTATCACAATTATTTTAATTATAACGTCTTTTCTCTCCGATGCAAATAGAATAAGCTGGAAGTGCATTGTATCATTGCGGCTATTTCACTGTGAGGAGAACTGGAGATGAGTCTAATAATTATGTAAGATTGAGACGTTTAGCGTTAGTTATATAGTCTATAGTCTGTTTGGTTAAAAAGGAGGAATAGAGAATGCGTGCTAAAGTCATACAAGCATTAGATGAAATAAGCCCGTATTTAAAGACACACGGCGGTGATATTGAGTTAATTGATGTCACTGCGGACGGTGTAGTGCAGGTACGATTAACTGGAGCTTGTCATGGTTGTCCAATGAGTCAACATACGTTAAATATGTACGTTGAATCACGGCTAAAAGAGATAGTGCCGCAAGTACAGCGTGTGGAAGCGTTATAGGTACGAGATTCAAGATTAGGAAAATATGAAGATGAGGAGGCTAAGAAGTTATGCGGATGAGAAATCGGAAAGAATCTTCTCATCTTCTCATCTTCTCATCTTCTCATTCCCTCTTCCTTATTCTTCCCACTTACCACACACTACCAGCTTTTCTGAAGCTATTAATTTCTGAAAAGGAGTGATAATGCAAATAAACGTTGTTGAACGACATAACATCGCAAGTCAGAGCCTGAAAGAATATGCGATAAAAAAAACCGAGACACTCAACCGTTATTTCAATCGGGTAATGCGGGTTGATATTACTCTTTCAGCTGAAAAAGAACGACATAGTGCGGATTTTATTGTCCATTTAATCAATCGTAAAGTTGTTAAGGCGCGTGAAGAATCAGAGGATATGTACGCAGCGATTGATCTTGGTGTTGACAAGCTTAAGCGGCAATTGGTCAGGTATAAAGATAAGGTCAAGGATAAAGGGACGGGAAATGAAGTGCATCTGCAGGATGAGGTTGCGGATCAGGATCAATTGTCCGATCTATCCACGATTACCCAGGAGCAGGAATATAAGAAGATTATTAGAACTGACCATTTTGTTCGCAAGCCAATGTTACCGGAAGAAGCAGCGAGCCAACTAGAGGAGACCGATCAAGTTTTCCTCGTATTCATGAATGTGGCATCTGGAACACCGAATGTAATTTATCGTCGCAACGATGGAAATTACGGACTTATTGAACCGTAATTTCCCGAGCCAAAGGCCTTTGTCTTCTACTGAAGAGGTGGACAATGGTTAGAGCACTGTCACTATTCTCAGGAAGCTTAGCCAGCATTGTTGCAACACGGCTGGTAGAGATGTCAGAAGGGGTAGATGAGGTACAGTTATTATATTTTCGCTCGCTGTTCTTTACTGATTGCAATCGTGTGCGCACGATAGCTAAAGCGATTTGGCCAACGATACAATTCCGTAGTCAGACAATAAATAAAGATTACCACCATTTGATTAGTCGCATTTCCGTTGATGGATTTTCGCTGATTCATAGTTGTTCTCACTGTCGGACTCTTATGTTGACTCGTTCAGCGCAATATATGAAACGGATTAAGGCAGACTTCATTGTCACCGGAGAGATAGCTGGCAGTAATGGATTAAATGCGTGCGAATTAGATCGTATTGGCAATGATGCCGGGATCAGCAATCTAATATTACGTCCTCTCTCGGCTAATTTGCTTCCCCGTACACGGCCGGAAAAAGAGGGATGGGTAAATGCGGAAAGATTGTATAGCTTTACTGCAGACGATCAGGATGAATTGGCAAAATTGGCTGCTACTTTAAATCTTGCTGAGAGCAACTCATTTCCCTGTCAAGATAGGTGTAAATTAACTTGTCCTAACTTTGGGCTGCGGTTGGCTAACCTTCTCTGTGAGAAGGAGTTTACGCTTAATGCATTACAACTGCTCGATTTTAGGTTTTACTACAAAAAAGAGCCAGATATTACGATTGTGATAGCTGCCGCTGCGGAAGAGAAACGGAATTTACAGCATTTTTTCCTTCCACAAGATATGCGCGTCTATCTGCCAACGTATGAAGGGCCGTTGGCATTGGTTCGTACTAATTGGACGGCAAAGAAAGAAGGCGAGATTGCGGAGATTATTGAATTAGCAGGGCGGATAATCGCTAACTATAGTACGGCGGCGCATCATGAACAAATACAGATTAACTATCGCTTTGAAAACAAGAATGAAACAATAAGACTCAATATAACTCCATTTGTTGATGTCAATGAAATTAATCGTTATTTAGTTTGATCGCGAATTTCTTTTCTATTTCTTTATCTTTCTCATGATGAGACATATTGCGCGGATATTTGATGTTGATAAAAATATTAACTTATGTTACACTTATTAATTCGTGTTATCCTTACCAGTTTAATTAGAAAAATTTACTCAGGAGACAGAAGTCAGAATTCAGGAGTCAGAATAAAAAGGGAGCCAGTAGTGCGTTTCACTATTATCTTGTCATTTCGACCCCTTCGCTTCTGTCATTCCGAGCGAAGCGAGGAATCTGACTGCTCTGCAGTCATCCTGAGCGAAGCGAAGGATCTTATAGCGCTCAGGGCAGGCTCCGGGGGAAATCTTTGCAACTGACAGATATGTAATGTTTTATTCTGGCTCCTGGCGTCTGACCCCCTGAGTAGTTACGGACAGAAAGCGATGAAGAGAAGACGGCTTACCTATCTGCGTACTGATAGGTACAGGCGGACGGCTCAGAATTATGACATAATGAAGATTATGATAGGGGTACGGCTTCAGGAAGTATGATCGTGAGGGAGGAGTCACTCAATTATTTTCAACCCTGCCTGCCTGTGCGTGTTCGCACACAGACGGGGAACGGTGAATTTCTACCATTTCAAACTACGGCTCGGACAACCTGACAGGCAGAAGAAGGAGGAAATAGAGATGCCTTTTTTTCGTTATCAATGCCGCGACTGCGGAGCAGAGTTCAAAGTCTTGCAGCGTGGTAATGACCAAATGGCGAGATGTTTAAAATGTGACAGCATGTCAATAGATCGGCTTTTGCCGCGTGTTGGCGTGATATACAAGGGTAATGGTTATCATTCGACTGATTATCGAACTACCTGTACACGAAGAACACGGAATGAGGAACACGATTCAAAGACCGAAGAACGAGGCACAACGGGCGAAGATAAAGAGAATAGGAACGAGGACTAAGCAACAAGGTTCAAAGAATGAGGGGCGAGGTCATTGTTCTTTGCATCTCTCTTCCCTCCTCGTCTCTTTATTTCCGGTTCGCGTTCATTTTAAGAGAGGCAAGGTTTGCGTAATCAGACGAATTTTAACGTTGGCAAGAAACTATAGGAGGTAACAATTGATCTCTGGTGATGATATATATAAGATAAAATTGGAATTGGCTTCTCCCGAGACACTACTTGAATGGTCGCATGGAGAAGTGACTAACGCGGAAACAATAAACTATCGCACCCATAAGCCGGAGAAAGACGGGCTTTATGCTGAACAGATATTCGGTCCTGAAAATGATTACGAGTGCAGTTGTGGTAAATATAAAGGGAAAAAATATGAAGGGATAACTTGTGAAAAATGTAGTGTTCTGGTGACTTCGTCAGCAGCACGGCGTATTAATATTGGTCATATATCCTTAGTTAGTCCTGTTGTCCATTTTTGGTTTCTCGCAGGGGTATCCAGTCCTTTATCCCGCTTATTAGGAATAAAAAAGAAAGAACTGGCACAGATCGTATATTACGAAACCGAACCAAGCATTGAGTCTCTTTATATCGTTACTGCCTCACAAGTAAAAGATATCCGGATTGGGGAAATTCTTTATGGGTCCGAAATACAAATTCTCCGTCGTCTCTTTACGTTTGATGTCGAGGCGGCAATCTATATCGAAGATCCTTTGCCGGTCGTTACCAGTGAAAAGGGTATAGTAGCAATTGAGGAAAGAAAATTGACCAATGGCGAGCCGATGGTCTTCGTTGTGGTGGGATCGCAAGCGTATCCGGTATCTCCTGCTGTTCCTTTACTTGTAGAAGATGGGGATGAAGTTGAGTCCGGCACGGTGCTGGCGAAAACACCAGTTGACGATCTCTGCTCGCAAACGGCATTTGATCTTTTCTCCGCACATTATGGGACAGATTTACGCGGCACGGCAATTGAGGAGAATTTAGATTCTTTGCGTTTCTTTGTCACTAAAGTGAAGGATCTAGCTATTCCGCTTAAGGTCGGTGATCGAGTTTCATATCTTGAAAAGCGTGCATGGGAACGAATATATCCGGGGAAAATTGAAATTTATACCGGTGCTCATGGGGTCAAAGAACTTTTGACTCAGCTTGATCTTGATGAATTGAGTCGCCAGTTAAACGAAAAGATGAGCGTTGAGACGAGTCAGGGAAAACAATGGCGGATCGTTAAACAACTTTCAGTTGTCGATCAATTACGCAAATCAGGCAACCGACCTCAGAATATGGTATTGGATGTAATTCCCATCCTCCCTCCGTTTTTACGGCCGATCATCCAGTTAGATGGTGGTAAGTTTGCTACCACTGACTTAAATGATCTTTATCGACGGATAATTAATCGTAATAACCGCTTGAGAAAATTGATTGCAATGGGGGCACCAGAGGTGATTCTCCGCAATGAACGACGGATGCTGCAAGAATCAGTTGATGCACTTATTTATAACGAGAAGAAGGAAACACCGATTAGTGGACGTGATAATCGGCCACTGAAGTCTCTTTCCGAACGGTTACAGGGTAAACATGGAAGATTACGTCGCAACCTCCTCGGTCGACGGGTTGATTACTCAGGCCGGGCAGTGATCGTTCCCGATCCGAAGCTCAAATTGCATCAATGTGGTTTGCCGAAGAAAATAGCACTTGAACTTTTTAAACCGTTTATCTTAAGCAGATTGAAAGAGATCGCTTTCTCGGACTATGATGACATCAAGAATAAAGCACTATTGGGAGAGATGCCTGAGGTGTGGGATATCCTGGAAGAACTGATTAAAGACCATCCAGTACTTCTGAACCGTCAGCCAACGCTCCATCGCATGTCGATTCAAGCTTTTGAACCGCTTTTAGTCGACGGAGAGGCGATTCATATTCATCCGTTCGTCTGTCCTCCTTATAACGCTGACTTTGATGGTGACCAGATGTCGGTCCATCTTCCGCTTACAGCAGAGGCGGTCGCTGAAGCACGTAATATTATGGCTGCTCCGCTGAATATTCTTTCGCCGTCTAATGGTGAACCACTGACCGTACCATCTCAGGATCCGATCTTTGCTTGCCATTATATGACCGCAATAAATCCTGATGGAAAAGGAACGGGCAAATACTTCAAGAATATTGATGAGGCGAGACGAGCACATGAAGAGGGGATAATTGATTTGCATAGTGCAATTAAAATCAAGCTTGACGGTCAACTGATCGATTCGACCTTAGGTAGAGTTGAATTGAATCTTATCTTGCCGCCAGTGATTCGTGATTATAAACGTCAGTATGGTCGCAAAGAGATAAAACAACTGATCATGAAATGTTATCATCTCTATGGTATTGAGAAAGTGACCACTCTCCTTGATGCCTTAAAAGATATGGGATTTAAGCATGCAACGCAAGCCGGTTTGACAATATCATTAAAAGATTGTTTGATCCCGCCAGAGAAGGAAGAGATCATACACCGTTCGTATGCCCGTGTCTTGCTCATGAATAAGATGTACGAGAGTGGTCTCGCTACTGAAGCAGAACGTTCTCAAGCTGTGATTAAGATTTGGCGACAGACAGTTGATATGGTAGAAGATGCGGCGATGAACAACTTGAGCAATCACATGTTTAACCCGCTGTATGGTATCGTCATTTCAGGAGCGCGCGGGGGACCAGATCAGGTTAAACAATTATGCGGTATGCGCGGGCCGATGGCCAATCCTTCCGGTGAGATCATTGAACGGCCTGTTATTTCCAACTTCCGTGAAGGGTTAGATATGATGGAATACTTTATCTCTACCCACGGAGGAAGAAAAGGCGCTGCGGATACAGCACTTAAAACAGCGGAGTCAGGCTATCTGACCCGTCGGCTGGTCGATGCGTGCTCCGATGTTATCATCACTGAAAAAGATTGTGGCACTCATCAAGGGGCAGAGGTAAGTCCGCTTTGGTTCAGTAAAGGCGATCTTATGGTAGAGATTGCAAATAGGATTTATGGTCGCGTCACAGCTGAGCCCGTGATTGACCCGCGTTCTGGAGAGATTCTGATTGCTGCGAACGAGTGGATCGACCAAGATATGGCTTCTTTGCTCGGCACTTTGCAACATGAGTTTGATCTCAATGAGAAAGATCAGGTACAAAGAGCGGTGGGAATGAAGAGCGTAGCAGATATTCAAGATCCAGAGGATGGCCGGGTTTTAATAAGCGAAGACGAAATATTCACTGCTTATTTAGCAGAAGGATTACACCGTGTTGGCTTCACGAAAATCAAATTGCGCCCGCGAATCGTTATCCGTTCTCCTATGACTTGTGAAACCGAAGGAGGGATCTGCCAATTATGTTACGGCTTTGATCTTAGTTGTCATCAGCCAGTGGCGCTTGGCACAGCTGTAGGAGTTATTGCTGCTCAGTCGATTGGTGAGCCAGGGACGCAGTTAACGATGCGTACATTCCATACTGGCGGTGTAGCTGGTATTGATATTACCCAAGGACTACCTCGCGCTGAAGAACTATTTGAAGCACGTACAACAATGAAAAGTGCACAAGCTGTAGTATCTTCTCTTGATGGTTATATTTCGCGTATATTATCTTCTCCCGAAGGGAGAGAGATAGTGGAGATTACAGGAGAAGAGCGATCCATTCGTATTCCATCTGCTTTTGCAAACCTGAGTCTTCTCAAAGGAGAGGAATCTGAAGTAATAGCAGTGGAAGATCTGGTTGTGGCGAAGAGTCCTTGCGACGGCGAACTATTTTTAAAGGAGAACGAGGGCAGAAAAGAGTTGCTGATCATTAATACCAAGATGGGTGGACAAATATACAACCTGCCTGAAGAAGCGATTCCTGTTGTCAAAGATAAAGATACAGTTATAGCAGGAACTCCGTTGACAGAGCAGTTTAATATTGCAACGGTTATCTCCGACAGCGCCGGTGTGGTTGAATTGGAACAAGAGAATGGTCGTCAGCTTCGTGTAGTCAGCGATGATGGAACTGTTCATTCATATCCACTCGCCTTTGGCGCACGGCCATTGGTCAAAGAAGGAGATTTGGTGAATCCAGGCGCCAAACTCATCTCAAAGTCAAAATCATTGGTAATCACTGCGGAAGGAGAGGGCGAAGCAGTTCTGGTTAATGGGAGAATCCTTGTCTTTACGCCGCAGATCAATGGCCTTCGCGTTCCTCTTACCGATGATATCCAGTTAATGAAAGAGCATGGGGATACTGTAAAATCAGGAGAACGCATTCTGCAACTTAATGGTCAACGCTCGGGATCAGTAGTTGTCGAGAAAGTGGAAGAAGAGAATGAATTGACCACGATCTATTTACATTACGTCAGCCAAGTAGAATTAGAACAGCGATCCACTGTTAGTGTTGGCGACAAGGTTAGAAAAGGAGATCTTCTTACAAAAGGAGTTGTTCCTCCACATATTTTACTGGAGGCATCAGGAGTTAGCAAGACACGCAACTATCTATTGAGCGAAATTCATAAAGTCTATAAAACTCAAGGTGTTGATATAAATGATAAACACATTGAAATCGTCATTCGTCAAGTCTTAAACAACGTACGGATCATCAATCCAGGAGATGCGGATTTATTACTAAATAGTTTGATTTCCCTGGAAACTTTTCGGGCAGAGATTGCAAGGATTTCACAGCTCAATGCGGCTGCAAGTCGTATTAGACAAGAGGTATTGGGAGATACAACGACACCTCCGGCAGAAGTTGCACGCGATCTTATTGCTTTAGGGCGAGTGATCGCAACAGCAGGAGAACCATTTACCGCCAATATTCTTGCAGCCGCCCAAAAAGCAGGATTAGCAGAAGCAATTGGAACTCGTGGTGGAGAAGAGATAGTGATTCCGCTTCGAGATTTGATCTTGCCGACCGGGGAACGGGAATTATTACGGATATCTAAAGTTGCATTAACGACCAAAGGATGGCTTTCCGCTGCTTCGTTCCAACGGACGACTACTATCCTTGCCGAGGCTGCCTTGCGTGGAGATGTAGATAAACTTGAAGGGCTCAAACCATGTGTCATTGCGGGAAAGAAGATACCAGTCGGCACTGGGTTTAGAAGGAAGATTAATGAAGAGAGAGAAGATGTCGATGAAGATGCAGAGTAGAGTTGTGGGTTGAGTTGGTAACGTGTAGTTGACAACAGCGCAATGACAATATATAATTAAATTACTTTTTTAGGAGTATACATAAAGATGCCGACGATAAATCAATTGATCAGACATGGACGTAAGGCCAAAGTAAAACAGAGCAAATCACGTGCTCTTGACCTTTGTCCGCAAAAAAGAGGTGTATGTACGCGTGTATATACAAGAACGCCGAAAAAACCTAATTCTGCTTTGCGTAAAGTTGCGCGGGTACGATTGAGTAATGGCAAACTTGTCACAGCTTACATCGGAGGGGAAGGACATAATCTTCAAGAGCACTCTATTGTCTTAGTGCGCGGTGGGCGGGTCCAAGATCTTCCCGGCACCCGGTATCATATTGTGCGTGGAGCGCTTGATACTGCAGGGGTTGAAGGTCGCATGCGCGGCCGCTCAAAATATGGTGCAAAAAAGTCTGCTTAATCTTTGACCTTGGCCTTGCTGTGTAACAAAACAATAAAGAATCAAAGCGCTATAATGGCCAAGATGGCAAAAATATGGGTTGAAAGTTATAGAACCAATGAATGGAATCTCTGATAAATTGATCGTTTCGTGGCTAAATAATTTAGGAGAATAAAACAAAGATGAAATTACCTGGACGTGATTTGAGCCCTGATATCCGCTATGGCAGTAAATTAGTTGAGAAATTTACCAACTATATTATGGCCGATGGGAAACAAGGAGTGGCGCAGCGGATTGTCTACGATGCGCTAGCATTAGCGGAAAAGCGCAGTGGTACTCCAGCGCTTGAGCTATTTACTGAAGCAGTTGCGTGCTGTTCGCCACTACTGGCAGTTCGTACGCGACGAGTAGGTGGAGCTAACTATCAAGTTCCGTATGAAGTATCACCTTCCCGGCGTATTGCCCTTGCTTTGCGGTGGATCACGCAGGCAGCGCAGACGCGCGGGGAGAAGAGAATGGTTGAGAGGATTGCAGGAGAAATTTTAGAGGCAAGTCGTAAAGAAGGAAAAGCATACAGTAAAAAACTGGAAGCCCACCGAATGGCCGAATCTAATAAGGCTTTTGCTCATTACCGCTGGTAATTGAGTGAATAAATAATAAGGAAATTTAATTGACCACTATGTCAACTGTTAGAGGAAGAGTTTTACTTTCTCCGGCAGAAAGTAGAGCTGTGAGAATGGATAAAATAAGAAATATTGGGATTGTTGCGCATATTGATGCCGGCAAAACAACTTTGACCGAACGGATACTGTTCGTTACGGGGCAAATTCATAAGACAGGAGAAGTCCATGAAGGTAATACAGAGATGGATTGGATGGCACAAGAGCGAGAGAGGGGGATAACAATAACTTCTGCTGTTACCAGTTGCCCGTGGAAGGACTATCAAATCAACATTATTGATACGCCGGGCCATATTGATTTTACAGCGGAAGTAGAAAGGTCATTGCGGATACTCGACGGCGGTGTCGTTCTCTTCTCGGGGGTCGAGATGGTAGAAGCCCAATCAGAAACAGTCTGGCGGCAAGCTGACCAGTATAATGTTCCGCGTATTGTCTTTATAAATAAGCTTGATCGAGTGGAGTCTAATTTTGCCAAGACAATAGAGATGATTGAGGATCGATTAGGCGGAAGAACAGTCCCGTTACAATTTCCATATCGTAATTCTGACCGTCGTTTACTCGGAATGATCGACATATTAAAGATGAATTTGATGATCTGGGAGAGGAGATCAACAGAAATTCAGTGCAAATTAATTCCGGTCAAAGAAGGCGGGGAACTTTCTTTTTCGCGGCAGTTGATCAATCAGATTAAGAGGTACCGCGAGATGGCGGTGGAGCGTGTTGCCGAGATCGACGAACGTGTAATGACTCAATATTTGAATGAAGGAGATATTGATCTTAATCTCTTTTATCGCACACTTCGACTGGGCTGTTTAGAGTTTGCCTATGTGCCTGTACTTGGGGGATCAGCGTTCACAGACCAAGGAATCCAACCACTCCTTGATGCGATCACCGGTTACTTACCGTCGCCGCTTGATGTTCCGTCGGTACACGCAATAGATGATCCATCCATAGTACGTTCTGCTGATGATCAAGCACCACTTGCGGCACTTGCGTATAAAGTTATGACTGATCGTTACGCTGGTCGGCTTGTCTTTTTACGGATATATTCAGGGACGCTGGGCGCAGGCCAGACCGTCTTTAACTCTTCGCAAAAGCAGAAACTACGAATAATGAAATTATATAGAATGCATGCTAATGATCGGACTCCTTTGAAACAAGCAACGGCCGGTGATATTATTGCCGTAGTCAGTTCGCAGAATATCTCTACCGGTGACACAATATGTGATGTGGAGCAACCAATCTTATTAGAAAAGATAAGATTCCCTGAGCCAGTGATTTCAGTGGCGATTGAGCCGCTCGCCGACTCTGAATCCGCTCGATTGACAAAAGCATTGCAGGAATTAGAAGCAGAGGATCCTACATTCAGTGTGTCGGTCTCAGATGAAACAAATCAGATAATTCTCTCTGGGATGGGAGAACTACATCTTGAAGTCTTGCTGCAGCGATTACGAGATGACTTAAGGGTTGATGTTAATGCGGGATTACCACAGGTCTCCTATCGCGAGACACTGGGCGCATCAGTAGTAGTAGAGGAGAAGTTTGTCAAGCAGACTGGCGGGCATGGTCAGTATGGGCATGTTATTCTTGAACTCACGCCACAGAAGAGAGGGTCAGGGTTTGAGTTTAAATCGGAGATTAAGCGGGGAGAGATTCCACGAGAATACATCTCATCTGTCGAAGCCGGATTGATCTCCGCATTGGACAATGGGCCGTTGGCCGGTTACACTATAGTCGATATCAAAGCTGTACTTGTCGGTGGGTCATTCCATCCAGTTGATTCTTCCGATTTGGCATTTAGATCTGCTGCGGCGCGTGCATTCCGTAAAGCGGGCAGCAAAGTAGATTTTGTTCTTTTAGAGCCGATTATGGAAGGTGAGATCGTCACGCCGGTTGATTATTTAGGCGATGTGATGGATGATATTAGCCGGCGACGCGGAATGATTAAAGAGGTAATAATAAGGGATGCGGTGCAGGTGATTACGGTTGCTGTTCCGCTCGCGGAGATGTTCGGTTATGCGACACAATTGCGCTCGTTAACTCAAGGTCGAGCGACTCATTCGCTGTGGGTAACGCATTATGCGCCAGTACCAGAAAGCATAAAAGAACGAATTATTAAGAGCAGAGGGTATTGAAATGGCAAGAAAAAGAATAAGGATTAAAGTGCGGGGGTACGACCACAATCTCGTTGACAGTGCGATTCGGAAAGTAGTGACTGCGACAAGCGAAACAAGAGCACAGATAGTAGGACCAATTCCATTGCCAACGACAAAACGTATATATACGGTACTGCGATCTCCTCATATTGATAAGAGATCGATGGAGCACTTTGAGCGACGGATTCATACCCGTCTGATCGATATCAAAGAGCCGACTTCTGAGACGATCAATGCACTGATGGATATTGACCTTCCGACTGGCATTGACATCGAGATTAAAGTTTAAGTCTACTCTGATACGGTATGAACAGAGAGTGCACGTTGATATAAAAGGGAATACGGCGTTACTGTTAGTGAATAGGAATAAGACTGAACAGTTCGTCTGCTGGTAATTTTGGAAGGTGGGGTTCAACATGACATTAGCGATATTAGGAAGAAAAATAGGGATGACACAGCTCTTCGAAGGTAATAGTGCTGTTGCGGCAACGGTTGTTGAGGTGGAGCCATCAGTAGTTGTGTAACAATTAATGCACTGATTGTTATAAAATGGAATACGGCGTTACTGTTAGTGAATAGGAATAAGACTGAACAGTTCGTCTGCTGGTAATTTTGGAAGGTGGGGTTCAACATGACATTAGCGATATTAGGAAGAAAAATAGGGATGACACAGCTCTTCGAAGGTAATAGTGCTGTTGCGGCAACGGTTGTTGAGGTGGAGCCATCAGTAGTTGTCCAAATTAAAACAGAAGCAAAAGATGGATATAATGCTCTTCAGCTTGGATACCGCAAGATAGATAAACAAAGACTCTCCCGTCCTTTGCAGGGGCATTTTGATAAAGAAGGAGTCGATCCACGGCGTCATCTATTTGAAGCCCGGATTGACGAGGTTGATAAGTACAAAGTAGGGGATGAGATCGCCGTTGGAATATTCCGGGAAAAAGAGAAGATAGATATTAGTGGGCTTACGCGTGGATTAGGATTTCAAGGAGTAATGAAGCGGTGGAATTTTGCCGGTGGTCCGGCATCGCATGGTTCACACTTCCATCGCAAACCCGGATCAACAGGAATGTGCAGCACACCGGGCCGAGTCCTTAAAGGGAAAAAGATGCCTGGTCAAACTGGAAACAGACGTGTAACAATGAGAAGTTTGCAAGTGCTAAGAGTTGATAAGGAGAAAAATTTGATCGTTGTAAAGGGATCTACTCCTGGCACACAGAATTCGCTGTTGCAATTAAGGAAGAGTCATGGTTGAAGTAACTTTACATACTTTTGCAGGAGAAGAGGGAACGACTCCATTTGCTCTAAATGAGCGAATATTTGCTGCTCCAGTTAACAAGGATCTCCTTCATCGTGTTGTGCAAGCGCAATTAGCAGGACGACGGCAAGGGACTGCATCGACAAAACGGCGGGGAGAGGTCTCTGGAGGAGGACGTAAACCATGGCGGCAGAAGGGGACCGGTCGTGCAAGGCATGGGTCGCGTCGATCGCCGTTGTGGGTCGGAGGCGGAGTAACGTTTGGGCCAAAACCTCGAGATTATACGATCAATCTCAATAAGAAAATGCGACGCGGTGCGTTGACCGCTGCATTGAGCGTACGCATTGCAGAAGAGAAACTAACCTTGATCGATAAAATTGAATTTGATCTTCCAAAGACAAAGGCGGCGCTTTCTTTGCTGGCGAGGGTAGGTAATCATACTTCAACTCTTGTTGTTGTGGGAACAGACGAGTATAATAAGATAACGAAAAAATCGTTCGCTAACATTCCCAGTGTTAAATGTTTGCCAAGTCAAGGTCTTAATGTATATGATATTTTACGGTATCAGGCTTTATTGCTAACATTATCAGCGCTTGAGGAGATTGAGGAGAGGTTGGAAAATGGCTAAATTGTCGTACTCTGAAGATATCATACTTGCACCAGTACTGACTGAAGCAACATGGAAATTGATGGAAGATAATAAATATGCTTTTATAGTTGCTTTGGCGGCCAATAAGATTCAGATCAAGCGCGCAGTGGAAGACCTGTTTAAAGTAAAGGTAGAGAAGGTTTGGACAGCCAATATAAAGGGTAAACCGCGGCGTGAAAGACTTACGCAATTATACGGAAGAACGAACCGGCGGCGAAAAGCAATCGTCAAACTTGCTCCTGGAAGCAAAATAGAATTGGTCAGCAGCTGATAAGTTAGATAAAGATTTAACCGAACAATGCTGACTAAAAATAGCTTGAAAAATTATATAAAGGATATGAAGAGGTAAAGATGTCGCCAACAAAAAAATTTAGGCCTACTTCGCCTGGAGTACGCCATGCAGAGTTGCCTGATTATAGCCAATTATCAAAAGTGAAGCCGGAGAAAAGTTTGCTGGTTCCAATTCGTAAAAAAGGTGGAAGGAACAACGATGGGAAAACAACTGTTCGTTGGCGAGGCGGAGGACATAAACAGCATTATCGGATCATTGATTTTGTTCGCGCGAAAGATGGAATCCCAGCTAAGGTGGCGACGACTGAATATGACCCCAATCGATCAGCCTGGATATCACTTCTCCATTACGTTGATGGAGAGAAGCGGTATATAATAAGTCCAATAGCACTGCCAATTGGGCGGACCGTCGAGGCAGGAGAAGAAGCTGAGATACTACCGGGTAATGCGTTACCTATACATCGGATTCCTCTTGGGTTGACAATACATAACATCGAACTTCAGCCTGGGAAAGGGGCGAAGTTGGTTCGTTCCGCCGGCACAGGAGCAAAGCTTCTTGCCAAAGAGGATGGGCGAGCACATATCCGTCTGCCGTCTGGAGAAGTAAGAATATTTACTGATCGTTGTCGGGCAACGATCGGTGAAGTAAGCAATCCCGACCATAAGAGCATTAAACATGGCAAAGCGGGACGAGTTCGCCACCTTGGGCGTAAACCACATGTGAGAGGTGTTGCGATGAATCCCGTTGATCATCCGCATGGAGGAGGAGAAGGACGTGCCCGCGTAGGGCGACCGGAAGTCTCGCCAACAGGTAAATTAGCTAAAGGAGGGCGGACACGCAGCAAGAAGAAGAACAGCAGTATGATCGTCCGTCGGGCTGGTAAGGGGAGAAGATAAACAGTGATTAACCGAAGGATAGGGGAGGATTAAAGATGCCAAGGTCGATTAAGAAAGGGCCATATGTTGATGTCAAGTTACTAAAGAAGGTTCGTAAAGCAAAACGAGGAGAGATAAAAGAGATAATAACTTGGTCACGGGCATCAATGATTACACCAGAGATGGTTGGGTTGACGATTAAAGTCCATAACGGCAAGAGTCATATGCCGGTCAATATCGTGGAGAATATGGTAGGCCATAAACTGGGAGAGTTTGCTCTTACACGTACATTTCGCCAGCATGGCGGGGTAAAAAAGAAGAAAGCCGCAGCGTTAACATAATCTGTAGCGTTTATTAGAGGGAAAGATGGAAGCACGAGCAGCAGTAAAATTCATCAGGATATCACCGTATAAAGTTCGGTTGGTCGTTGACGCGATCCGTGGAAAAGAGTTGAGTGACGCGCTCAATATTGTTACATTATCATCTAAGAAAGCAGCGGGCACAGTAAAGAAAGTGCTGGAATCAGCATTGGCAAATGCCGAGAACAATTACAATTTTGACGTAGATCGGCTTTGGGTCTCTGAAGCTTATGTTGATGACGGACGGACATTAAAGCGGATGAAGATGCGGGCAATGGGGCGAGCTGATCTTATGCGTCGACGGACGAGCAAGATCACGATAGTCCTGGCAGAAAGGAGAGATTGATGGGGCAAAAGACGCATCCAGTAGGGTTTAGGGTAGGGATTACCCGGGGTTGGTCATCTAATTGGTTTAGCCGTAAGAAGACCCCTGTATATGTTTTGGAGGATAGGAATATCCGTGAGTTAATCAAAAAAAGATACTGGGGGGCGTATGTATCTGAGACCAATATTGAACGGCCGAAAGAAGATAGAGTTTCAATTGTCATTCGTTCAGCGCGACCAGGGATTATTATTGGCAAAGGGGGCAAGGAGATAACTCAATTACAGGAGGTTCTGGAAAAACTGACTGGCCGTGAGGTTAAAATTTCTATTATAGAAGTCGAACGACCTGATTTAGAAGCGGTTCTTGTTGCGCAAGACGTTGCAATGCAAATAGAAGGACGAACTGCCCCGAACCGTGTGATGAAAGATGTCATACGTCGCGTTCGTGCTGCCGGCGCATTGGGAGTTAAAATTAAATGTAGTGGCCGGTTAGGTGGAGCAGAGATTGCGCGTTCGATGACAATGATGGATGGAAGCGTGCCCTTGCAGACAATTCGTGCTGATATTGATTATGGTGCATGCGAAGCAAGAACAAAATTTGGCTCTATCGGAGTGAAAGCATGGGTTTTCCGCGGAGAGAGTCGTAGTTGGAAAGGGACTACGACACACGATTCCGAAAGATCAAAAACCAGCAGAGATAAGAGAGCTTAAACGCAGTTCCCAGCGAGGTGCTGCAGAACAAAAATTAAAGGTTGAACAATGCCATTATTATTTCCTAAACGGACTAAACATCGAAAATTCCATCGTGGACGGATGACGGGGAAGGCGACACAAGGATGTGAAATCGCTTTCGGAGACTATGCAATTCAGGCGCTGGCTCCAGCATGGATTACCCAGCAGCAGATTGAATCAGCACGTACGACGATCACTCGGCAAACTCAGAGAGATTCAAAGATTTGGATCAGAATCTTTCCTGATAAAGGGGTAACTAAGAAACCAGCGGAAACGCGAATGGGGAAAGGTAAAGGCGCAGTTGATCATTGGGTCGCTGTAGTGAAAACAGGGAGGATCTTATTTGAAATCTCCGGCATAACTGACGAGAAAGCGAGAAGAATTCACGAGCTTGTTTCCCATAAACTACCCATCCCAACGCGATTGAAACGGAAAGTGAAGTTGGGGGGAGAACTATGAAGGCAAGTGAATTACGCGATATGACGACGGAAGAACTCATACGCAAAGAAGGGGAACTGAAACGGAAAGAGTTCAATCTACGGTTTCAAAAAGTGACCGGTGCACTTGATAACACGACGGAAATCATGAAAACAAAACGTGATATTGCGCGTGTTATGACGATTATTCGTGAACGATCTCTTACCTGATAGACCAGAGTAGTGGAGGCTTGAGGATGAAGAAAGAAAAAGTTGGGCGTGTAGTAAGCGACCGCATGGAAAAGACGATCGTTGTGGAAGTGAAGAGGAGAGAACGACATCCGTTGTATCGTAAATTTGTCAATAAGCGATCGAAATTACATGCTCATGATGAAACAAATAGCGCAGCAGTCGGCGATTTGGTAAAGATCGAAGAGACGCGACCACTTAGCCGTAAGAAGCATTGGAATTTGGTGAAAATTCTTAAACGGGTGGAGGCCTAAGTTGATTCGACCAGAGACAAAAGTAAAAGTTTCGGATAATTCAGGGGCTAAACTTGTCAAATGTATCACTGTGTTGGGAGGCGCAAAATCGCAGCGTGGTGAGATCGGAGATATTATCGTCGGTTCTGTGCGCAAGTGGTTGCCGACAAGCGATATTGGGAAAGGAGATATAGTTCGTGGAGTTATTGTGCGTACACGCAGTCCATATCGCCGCAAAGACGGTAGTTATATCCGCTTTGATGATAATGCTATCGTACTGGTAAATCCTCAAATGGAACCGGTGGGAACACGGATTTTCGGACCGGTGCCGCGGGAATTACGCGAAAAGAAGATGATGCGCATCCTCTCCCTTGCTCCGGAAGTATTATAGGAGAAAACATAATGCGTAAGGTAAGAAAAGGCGACAGAGTACGGGTTATTGCGGGAAATGACCAGGGCAAGGAAGGTAAGGTTTTAACGATATACTCTGGAGAAGATAGAATTATTGTTGATAATGTCAATATAATCACCAAGCATCAACGAGCAACGCAGACGATGCGTGAGCCTGGGATTATCACCCGACCGGGCAAGATTCACATTTCGAATGTTATGGTAATCTGTCCGGAATGTAACGTACCGGTACGAGTTGGTTTTATTGATAAGGAAGGCGAAAAGATACGTCAGTGCAAACAATGCGGAGAAAGTTTCAAGTAAAAGAAGAGAGGAAAACAACTATGAACTCAAGCGAAGAACTTTTTCTTAAGCATCAACTGCTGACCGTTTGTCAGAAGTCAGAGTCAGTGATTTTCCTTGCTGCAAAGAGGTAGAATGTTACAAGAAAAATTTAAAAGAGAGATTGTCCCGCAGTTGATGAAAGATTTGGCATATACTAATATAATGCAGGTACCGCGGATTGAGAAGATCACGATTAATATGGGAGTCTCAGCAAAAGATAATCCTAAAATACTTGAAGGAGCGGTGGCAAATCTTGCTAAAATAGCTGGTCAAAGACCGCTCATTACTCGAGCGCGAAAATCGATATCAGATTTTAAGATTATAAAAGGAGATCCGATTGGGTGTAAAGTTACTTTACGTCATCGCCGCGCGTATGCGTTTTTAGAGAAGTTAATCAATGCAGTTTTTCCTGGAATACGTGATTTTCGAGGGCTCTCGGCTGCTTCGTTTGACGGGCATGGTAATTATACAATTGGACTCCGGGAACAACTGATCTTTCCGGAAATTTCCTATGATGAAATAACAGCGATCCAAGGTATGGATGTTACAATTGTCACGACTGCGCAGACGGATCGAGAAGGATATGCACTTCTAAAGAGTTTTGGAATTCCGTTTACCGATTGAAAGGGGGGATGAATGGCAAAGAGATCGTTAATAGTGAAAAATAAACGCGAGCCGAAATTTTCAACGCGCAGAGCTAATCGGTGTAATATATGCGGTCGGCCACGGGGATATATTCGGGACTTCGGCCTCTGCCGGCTATGTTTCCGAAAGTTGGCTCATTTAGGCGAAATTCCCGGCGTTAAAAAAGCTTCTTGGTAGCGATTATTGAACGGGATAATCCCCTATGGTTAAGATTAAGGAAGGAGAATGATGACGATTGAGGATCCAATAGCAGATATGTTGACGCGGATTCGTAATGCTAACACACGGTTTCATCCCCGTGTTATGATGCCGCATTCAAAGATGAAAGAAGCGATCGCACAAATACTTGTTACGGAAGGATATATACAAGACTATAAGGTGAGAAGTGAAGGTGTGAAACGCAACCTTGAACTGACGCTCAAATATAAGGATAAAAACGGCAAGCAAATTAAAGTGTTAACTGGATTGCGCTTGGTAAGTAAGTTGGGTCAACGAGATTATGTTGGCAAGAATGAAATTCCTCGCTCTTTGGATGGATTGGGTCTGACGATCATCTCTACATCACAAGGAGTTCTTTCCGAGAAAGAAGCACGGGCACGTGGCATTGGGGGAGAAGTTATCTGCATGGTATGGTGAGGAAGAATGTCAAAGATAGGTAAGATTCCTGTAAAGCTCCCTCCAGATGTTAAAGTGGAAGTGAAGGATCGCTGTATTATTGTGGAAGGAAAGAATGGAACACTGACACAAGAGTATGAACCAAAGATGGTCACTATTACAGTGAATGATGGTGAAGTAGTAGTAACACGTCGGGCTGAAGAGCGCGAGTATAAAGCACGACATGGTCTGTATCGTAGTTTGCTTGCTAATATGGTTCAAGGTGTTTCCTCGTTCTGGCAAAAAGAACTTGTGATAAAGGGTTCAGGATTTCGAGTTCGATTAGAAGAGGAGAAACTACTGGTACTGGAGCTTGGTTATGCTGCACCGGTTCGATTTAAACTCGCTGATGGAATTGAAGCTAATGTCCCTAATCCACAGGAAATTACTATTAGAGGAATCGACAAACAACTTGTAGGACAGACTGCGGCAACAATACGAGCATTACGAAAACCAGAACCATATAAAGGAACAGGTATCAGATATAAGAACGAAGAGATTTTCCCCAAGGCTGGTAAACTGGGTGGTTCTGGTAGCAAATAGAGGAGAAGAATTGTTATGGCTCAATTAGATAAGGAAAAAGGGCGGAAGCGTCGTCATGAACGTATACGTAAACGAATACATGGCACAGCGCAACGTCCACGTATTTGTGTCTTTCGCAGCTTAAAGCATATTTATGCTCAACTGATTGATGATGATACCGGTAAAACATTAGTTTCAGTCTCTACTCTTACCAAAGAACTTCAAGATGATATTAACGGGTGTAATTGCAATGCTGCAGAAAAAGTCGGCGAACTTTTGGCGCGACGTGCTGTGGCATCACAAATAACGACCGTGATCTTCGATCGCGGTGGTTATCGGTACCATGGTAAAATAAAAGCGCTCGCCGAGGCGTGCCGAAGAGGAGGACTGCTCTTTTGAAAGAAGATGAATATATAAGTGAAATTATTAACATCAGCAGGGTGAGTAAGGTTACCAAAGGAGGCCGGTCGATGAAGTTCCGTGTCATGATGGCAGTTGGCGACCAAAAAGGCAAAGTTGGTATCGGTACAGGTAAAACGATCGATATCCCCCGCGCAATTGAACAAGCAACCCGCAGCGCCAAAAGGAAGATGATTGATGTTGCCATTGTCAATGGAACGATACCGCATCAAATCGAAGGTAAGTTTAAGGCAGCGACTGTAATGCTTAAGCCAGCCCATCCAGGGTCAGGGATCATTGCCGGGATAACAGTCGGAAGGATCTGTCAGCTGGCCGGAATAAAAGATATTGTGACAAAATCATTGGGACCCAATACTCCGATCAATTTGGCGCAAGCAACGATTGAGGGATTAGCAAAATTACGCACAGCGGAAGAGATTGGAAATTTACGCGATAAAAAACTTACTGCTAACGCTAAAGCTGAAGTCACAATAGTACCAGATGGAGAAAAAGATGGAACTTAAAGATCTGCATCCAACAGCAGGGAGTGTTAAACGACGGAAACGGCTTGGTCGTGGATATGGCTCTGGTCATGGCGGATCAAGTGGCAGAGGCACCAAGGGGCAGAATGCACGCAGTGGTGGCGGCACACGCCCTGGATATGAAGGCGGGCAAACTCCGCTGTGGAGACGGTTTCCAAAACGAGGGTTCCATAACTGTACGCGCACAGAATATTCAATCGTTAACATTGATATTCTGGCAGAACGATTTAATAGTGGAGCGGAGATTACATTAGAGCGACTCTGTGAGCTGGGAATAGTTCGCCAATCAACTGGAAGACTGAAAATTTTAGGGAGGGGGGAACTTGCCAAGCCGTTTATTATCAAAGCAAATCGGGTTACGAAAAGTGCACAAGCTAAGATTGAGCAGGCAGGCGGCAAAGTGGAGGTTATTAGATAATGTGGGATAATTTTGTCCAGATATTTAGAATTCCAGAGTTACGTAAACGGATTGTGTTTACGTTTGGAGTCTTAATTGTCTTTCGTATTGGAACACATATTGCTCTCCCCGGCGTCGATACAGAAGGGTTACGTGCGTTCTTTGCCGAAGGAATTTTTGGTTTTCTTGACATGTTTGTTGGCGGAGCGTTAGGCCGTTTCTCGCTCTTTGCACTTGGAGTTGGTCCATATATTAATGCATCGATTATAATGAGCCTCCTTGTGCCGATCATTCCCAAATTAAAGGAGATGCAGCAACAAGGACGTGAAGGACAGCGCCGGATAAATAAGTATACCCGCTATGGGACATTGGGATTGGCAGTTGTGCAATCGATCGGAATATGCGCCCTCGTCGTTGGACAAGGGCTTGCTGCACCTACCCTATGGTTCTATCTGACTTCAATTCTGACCCTTACTACTGGGACAATGTTGTTGATGTGGATTGGGGAACGTATTACTGAAAATGGTATCGGTAATGGAATCTCAATGTTGATCATGATTGGGATCATTGCCGAGTTTCCGCGGCAGCTCTACACTGTTTATACTGAGGTTATTCTGGGAGGAGTGCATGTCCTTTGGGCGATTGTAATGCTGGTAGTTATGGTTGCACTGATAGCTGGAGTAGTAATAGTACAGCAGGGACGGCGGAAGATTATGATCCAGTATGCTAAGCGGACTTCAGGTCGCCGGATCTATGGTGGTCATTCTTCCCATCTACCGATCAGGGTGAATCAGGGAGGGGTTATTCCGGTTATCTTTGCTTCAGCGCTCCTCTCCATCCCAGTAACAATGATACAATTTGTTCCTGCTCTGGAATGGTTATCTCCATACGTTGAGATGGGAAGTATTTCTTATCTGATTGTATTTGTATTGATGATCTTCTTCTTTACATATTTTTATAGCTCGATAACTTTTGATCCCAATGATGTGGCGAAGAACATCCGCGAGTCAGGTGGGTTTATCCCTGGAGTACGACCGGGAAATCCCACTGCAACTCACATTGCTGCTATTCTCAGTCGGATACTCGTAGTTGGCGCATTGTTCCTTGCCGTAATATCTGTCTTTCCGTTCATCTTTGCTGACATCAGTGGGATCAGAGGTTTTCTGGTGGGGGGAATAGGACTTCTGATTGTCGTAGGAGTTGGACTTGACACCCTGATGCAGATTGAAGCTCATCTGACGATGCGTCACTATGAGAGCATTACAAAGGGTGGCGCTCTCCTTGGAAGGAGAAGTCAGTAATGAGAAAGTTAAGCCGAATTGCGCTGACTATTCTTGGTCCTCCAGGAGCAGGGAAGGGGACACAAGCAAAGTTGATTGCCGAAAATACCGGTCTGTTGCATCTATCGACCGGTGATATTCTCCGTGATGAGTTAGCGCGTGGAAGCGAGCTGGGGCAGGGAGCGAAAGAGTATATGGAGAACGGGGAGCTGCTGCCTGATGATCTGATTATTAAGATGGTTACGGAACGGATCAGAGAGCAGGATGGGTTTATTTTAGACGGTTTCCCCCGTACGATGACACAAGCTGAGGCGTTGGAGGAGATCAGACCGCTTGATTTTGCGGTTGATATTGCTTTATCGCGGGAAGAGGTTATTGCGCGCCTCTCTGCACGTCGTACTTGCACTGAGTGCGGGATGATTTATAACTTACGGTTTAAGCCACCGGCGAATAATGGTCAGGGATTGTGTGATCAGTGCGGCATAAAACTTGTGCAGCGTAACGATGATACGCCAACGGTGATTGAAAATCGGTTTGATATCTATATGGCAGCTACCCGTCCGTTAATTGAATTCTATCGCGAGCGAGGAATATTAGTTGAGGTGGAAGGCGCAGCTCTCCGCGAAGATATCTTTGCTCAGATTATGAGAATCATTACCCAATGATTGCGCTAAAGACAAAGACTGAGTTGGCTCTCATGCGCGAGAACGGCACTGTCTTAGCAAGGATAGTCAAAGTACTGCGGAGCAATATCAAGCCTGGAGTAACAACAGCAGATTTAGATAGTATTGCAGCTGAGTTGATCAGAGAAGAAGGTGCAATAGCAGCATTCAATGGATATCGTGGGTTTCCAGCGACAATATGTGCTTCGATTAACGAAGAGATTGTCCATGGAATTCCTTCTTCAAAGCGGGTGCTCCAAGACGGAGATATTATCTCGATCGATATCGGTCTCTTCCGGAACAGCCTCTATGCAGATATGGCGGTTACAGTTCCGGTAGGAGAAGTATCACTGCAAGCAAGAAAATTAATATCGACGACACAAGCCGCCTTGCTTCAAGGGATTAATCAGGTTAAAATAGGGAATCAGGTATCTGATATCTCGCATGCGATCGGTCGCTGTATTGAAGAAGCAGGTTTTTTCCCTGTTAAAGAGTATGTCGGCCATGGCATTGGACGAGAATTACACGAAGACCCTGCGATACCTAACTATGGTGCTCCAAAAGAAGGGGTAATGTTATCTTTGGGGATGGTCTTAGCACTTGAACCGATGGTTAAGGTTGATTCGCTACCAACGAGAGTGCTGGCAGATGGATGGACTGTAGTTACCGCGTCAGGAGGTCTTTCTGCTCATTACGAGCATATGGTTGCGGTGACAGAGAATGGTGCAGATGTGTTAACAGAGATTGAGTTACTTCCAAATGACAGGAGCATAAATGCGTGAATATAAAATGAGGAGGTTTTTAGCAGGCTGTGGCAAAGAGAGGAGGTGAGAGAAAGAAGACAGACGTTATCCGACTACGGGGAGAAGTCATTGAGAGCCTATCCAATTCAATGTTTAGAGTGAAATTGGAAAATGAGCATATCGTTCTCTGTCATATATCAGGTCGTATCCGGAAGAACTATATCCGTATTTTAACAGGGGATCGCGTCGCCGTTGAATTCTCTCCTTACGACTTGACTAAAGGACGGATTACCTATCGGGATAAATGAGTATATTCAGTGCTCATTACCACTGGTTTGCAATTGGTGATTATGAAAGTTAGAAGTTCAGTAAAGAAAATTTGTGCTAAATGTAAGATCATCCACAGGGATGGGAGAGTGAGAGTTATCTGCCGCAATCCGAAACATAAACAACGGCAGGGATAATAAAACGACCTAAGCGTTAGGTCACCGATTTAAGAGTGGGAGGACTAAGATGGCAAGAATAGCCGGAGTCGATTTACCAAAACATAAGCGAATTGAGGTAGGGATTACTTATATATACGGAGTTGGGAAATTCATTGCTAAGGAGATATTACAAAAGACAAACATATCACCTGATCTGCGCGTAAAGGATCTGACGGAAAAAGAGATCGCTGGTTTGCAGCAAGCAGTGGATAAATACATAGTAGAAGGAGATTTACGCCGTAAGGCTCACTCCGATATTGGTCGTTTAAAAGCGATCAATTGCTATCGTGGAATCCGGCATAAATTACGACTACCAGTGCGTGGTCAGCGTACGCGAGCTAATGCGCGAACGTGGAAAGGTCCGCGTCCGGCCAAGGCAGGGAAGAAGAAATAGTAATGGCAAAAAATATAAAGATTGATAGAGCGCAAATCCATATACATGCTACTTTCAATAATACGATTATTACGCTAACTGATTTAAATGGAAATCCAATTACATGGAAGAGTACTGGAGTAGTCGGATATAAAGGATCACGTAAAGGAACGCCTTACGCAGCACAGATGGCTACTGAAGCGCTGATACGTGAAATGAGAGAGTATGGGATCAGATCCCTATCGGTGCTGGTCAAAGGGACCGGCCCAGGTCGACAAGCGGTTATCCAGACCATTAAAGGATCTGGTATTCGAGTTGACGAAATAAAGAACGTTACGCCGATATCACATAGCTAAGGAAAGATAGATGGGAAGAGATTAAGGATGAAAATTTATGCTGCTGATCGTCCTGGCACAGGAGATGTTAATTGTGCTATTCTCTTTGGTCGGACTATAAAGTTTTATTTACGTTAGGAGTGACTGGAATGACCGATTTTATTTTACCTGATAGCGTATATGTAATAGATGCAATGACTGATCGATACGGAAAGTTTGTTATGGAGCCACTAGAAAGAGGATATGGGACGACAATCGGCAATGCACTGCGACGGGTCCTGTTATCTTCAATTCCCGGAACAGCAGTAGTACGCGTTGCATTTGATGGGAAATACCATGAGTATGACACGATCACCGGAGTTCGCGAGACAGTTCTTGAAATTATTCTTAATATCAAGGAGCTTGCACTTCGTATATTAAGTGGCAATATCGAACGTCTTTATATTGACAAGAAAGGACCCTGTCAAATAACAGCAGCTGATATTGAACCGAATGAAAATGTACAAATTATCAGTAATGATTTACACATTGCCACGATTAACACAGAAGGGCAGCTGAAGATGGAACTGGAAATTGAAGCTGGATATGGTTATCGTGCAGCAGAGTTGAATCGTCTGGAGGATTCTCCCCGCTCATTGATCCCAGTTGATTCTGATTTTTCTCCAGTTAAACAAGTGAATTTTCAAATAGAGGAGATGCGTGTAGGAGGGAGAACCGGCTATGAGCGATTACTGCTTGATCTAACGACCGACGGGGGGATAAGACCGGAAGAGGCAATAAACGAAGCAGCTCATATTTTACAAATACATTTTAATATGTTGGAAAAATTTGCTAAACATCCGCTGCGAATAGAAAAGACCGAAGTGCCTGTTAAAGAAGAAATCTTTATTGATCAATCGCTTGCAGTGCCGATAAGCGAATTAGGTTTTGATGCACGGACGCTTAATTTACTGCTAGAGGCAGAGATCACAACTGTAGGTGAGCTGCGTGCTCGTTCTGAGGAAACACTCAATGATATTCATGGATTGGGACCGAAGACTTTGGCTAAAATTCAGAAGATATTGGCTGATTATGATATGTAATGAAAATAAAAGAAGGAGACGACAGTGAGGCATAGGCTAAATATCCCGAAATTAAGTATGAAAAGAAGCCATCGCAAGAGTGTGCTGACAAACTTAGCAAAAGCGCTTATTAAGTATGAAAAAGTTGATACGACATTTGCTTGTGGTAAAGCAGCGCAACCGTATACAGAAAAGATGATTACCCTTGGCCGACGCGGCGACCTCCACGCACGTCGGATAGTCTTCTCCAAATTTCAGGATAAAGAAGTGGTCGATAAATTATTCACCGAAATAGGACCGCGCTATAAAGATCGACCGGGCGGATATACACGGTTATTGAAATTAGGGCCGCGTAAAGGGGACGGTGCGGAAATGGTGCGAATACTGCTGGTCTGAAAACGAGTCCGTTCATTGGGTGAATTAAGTACTGCAGAGTGATTCGCCTCGGAAAGATGTCCAGCTTAGTTGAAGCGATTAACCAGATAATTTCGGCAAATTCTGTTGCTGCTGCTTATATTTTGCTCTTACCGTTTGATTATGATCGGCTTGCAATCAGCAGAAGAGTCGCTGCCGCTTTAATCTCTCCTGCGGGAGAAGGGAGAGATAGCGTTCTACGGGGAAGTCATCCTGATTTGATCGAGCTTGCAGTCCTGCAGGGCAGAGCAAAAGTTGGCCGAGATCAGATAGGAGAGATGATTCGTACCGCTCAGTTTGCTCCTGTTCAAGGAGAACGAAGGGTTTGTCTTATTGAGCGAGCGGAAGAGATGAGCTTGCAAGCAGCGAATCGGCTACTTAAGATATTAGAAGAACCACCGAGTTATCTTGTCTTTCTGCTCTGTACCACAGGTATCTCTGATCTTTTACCGACAATTGTCTCTCGCTCGCAAGTGTTGCGAGCACTGCCCAGTAATGATCAGCAAATATCGTCTGCCAAAGCTGATAAAACGCAACTTATCACTGCTGGCTATACTCACTCAGATGCGTGCTATCTTGCACCGATTATACAAGGAAAGAAGGAATTGCTCTCCACCCTCCTTGCCCAGCATCAGGATGTCAGAGAATTGCGCAGAGCGGCACGGGAAAAAGCAATCAATAGTATTCCGCGTGATCTTGCCGCGGCAATTATCGCGGCAGATTTAAGTAATACTTGTATTATAACCGCAATAGAAAGACATGAAGCAATGATAGCTCTTATCGAGCGGATAGTTCAAGGTGAAAAAGTTCCTATTGTGACAGCGGTACCGATCTTAGCAAAAGAAGGACGGGAAGCAGCGGGATATTTTTTGCGTAACTTACTTTACTGGTGTCGAGAGCTTTTGCGATGCAAGCTCTCTCTTTCAGTTAGTGATGCGGAAGAAGAGGTTGAACTGAAGAAATTTGTAAGTCGCATTCAGCTGGCAGCACTGATTGAAACGATGCGCGCGTTGACAGAATTATGGCGAGCAATCGGGAGCAATGTAAGTGTGGAAGGAATTCTTCTTGCGTCGCTGATTAAACTTGGAGAATTATGCGACAATTGAGTAGAAGATCTTATCGAACAAAAAATTAGTTTAGTATGCGCGATAAGCCAGCGGTGCGATAATTACCGCCGGCTTATCTATTTATCTTTGTTTAGTGTTTGATTGAGCCATTTGAAATAATCTGTGCTTCCAGAAATGATCGGGAAGACTATAATCTCAGGCGTCTCATAAGGGTGTATCGTTTTGATCACTTGCTCAAGTTCTTCATATTGATCAATGCAGCTTTTAATCAGACATAGCCACTCATTGGCAGTTTCGATCTCACCTTGCCATCGATAGGTGCTTACTATCGGGCCGATTAGCTGAGCGCAGCCAGCTAATCGTTTTTCGAGCAACTGGGTAAATATCTCCGTTGCCAGTTCTTCTGTCGGGACAGTCAAAGTGATCTGAATAAATTCTTTACTAAGCTTCATAGTTCTCCGCTATTGGCAGGATAATTTTATTGTACCCATTCGTCCAAAGAGAGATCGTAATCAAGCAACTGATCTCCAAAGAAAGTTTCCAATTCACGTGCTGCAGATTGGAGAGAATCAGATCCATGGATAATATTCTTTGTCAGATTCAATCCAAAATCACCACGAATTGTTCCTGGCTGAGCATTAAACGGGTTGGTTGCTCCCATCAAAGTGCGAGCTACTGCTACTGCCTGCTCTCCTTCCAGCGCCATTGCCACTACAGGTGCTGCCGTGATAAATTGCAACAGCTCTGAAAAAAAAGGTTTTTCTAAATGTTCGACATAATGAGATCGGGCTAACTCTTGATCAACGGCAATCATCTTCAGCGCGACGATTTTCAATCCCTTCTCTTCAAAGCGGGTGATGATTTTACCGATCAATCCACGCTGCACAGTATCGGGTTTTAGCAAGATCAATGTTCGTTCTTTATTTGTCATAATTTTATTTATTGCTTAAGCCTCTTTAAAAAGAAATAAGTAGATATTCTCCTTCACTGCTTGATGTTTTTATTAATCTATGTGGCATTAAAATTCGATAAACCACGCGTATAACGTTTTCCGTCTATCTCTTTTACTAATCCTTGCATCTGAAGCGTGAGCAATGCTTGCGATATCTCAGCAAGCGAGAGATTACACTGGTTAATGATATCATCAATGTGCAGCGGTTCCAATCCTAACAATTTATAAACGGTATTTTCTTGGATGCTGAGAAAGACTTTCGCAAGATTCATATCAGTTCTCTGCGGTGCGATCAAATGTTTAAGATCAGGAAACTCATCAATGATATCAGTAACGGTTTCAATTAACTTTGCTCCATCTTTGATGAGACGGTTCGGACCGGCGCTGCCAGTATTCGTTATGTTTCCCGGTACAGCAAAGACTTCTCGTCCCTGTTCTAATGCAAGCCGGGCAGTGATCAGAGCTCCGCTGCGCAGCGGAGCTTCTACTACTACTACACCACGTGCTAATCCACTGATAATTCGATTCCGCTGCGGGAATGACCATTTAGATGGTTGGCAGTGGAGCGGAAACTCGCTAAGCAGCAAGCCAGAATCAGATATCTTCTCTGCCAACTGTCGGTGCATTGCCGGATAAATGTTTGGCAATCCAGAACCGAGGACTGCTATCGTCCGTCCGCCAACCTGTAATGCGCCCTGATGAGCTGCTGTATCAATCCCCATTGCCAATCCACTGACTACTGTCAGTCCTAGTTGTGATATCTCCTTTGCTAGTGTAGTTGCGATCATTCGTCCGTATTGACTAGCGCGACGCGTTCCAACAATACTGATTGCCACTGCATCTTGTTTGGTATATTCCCCTTTGATGTAAAGGACAGGCGGGGGATCGTTGATCTCACGTAACAGCTGCGGATAATTTGGGTCAAGGATAGTTACAATCCTAATTTTCATCTGTGCAGCTTGCTCAAACTCTTTATCGATTGATATTGCCTGTCGTGCGGCAATGATCTGCGGCGCAACTTCGGCAATACCAGCTATCGTAGACATCTCCTGCAAAGAGAGATGCCAAATCTCCACTGGAGAGGAGCAATAAGCACGTAATATACGTTTCCTGTGGGGAGTAAGCTCAGGAATCATATTAATTCCAACTAAGTAATAACGGGCACTTTTATCCATACAATCCTTTAGTTAGCCACTAAGGCACCAATCACCAATCACTTAGTCTCTAAAGTCTCTTTGTGGCAACCCCTGACTACTCTGCCACCAAGGCACAAAAGTAAACAATAAAAGACAAAACCTCTATATTAATCTGCGTTTATCTCTGTCCAAAATCTTTAATCTTTATCTCTTCGTCCCGTTGTGGCACCATCTGACTATGTGCCGTTGTGGTTATCCCTAAAGAGATACCAGTAATCTTACTGCGAAACCGTATTGGAGAGCAACTTAGGTATTATGTATAGTTGCAAGTTCTCCTTCTGGCTGGTAATATTAATGTGATCTATCATCATGGCATTATTAATATTTATTCTTCTGGCGACGATCATTGCGATCGAACTTTTCTTACTGGTAAAGTTAACCCCCTTATTTGGGGGGGCAATTGTGTTAGGAATGATTGTCATTACTGCCCTGCTCGGTATCGGTGTGCTGCGAATGTTGGGTAAGAAGAATATACTGCAGATATTACTGTTTGATATTTGGCAAAAACAAATGACATTGCCGTTCCTGTTCCACACAATGGGGCCGTTATTATCTGGTCTATTTCTTCTTATCCCTGGTCTAATTACCGATATAGTGGGGATCTTTCTCTTTGCAAATTGGTGGTTGGGTCGGCGCCGTTCTGCTGAGCACTTACCGGAAGTGATCGATGTCGATTATAAGGTTCATGACGACTAAGTCTGCCAACGCTGCCACAAATAAATAGTTATCATGATCATTACCCCTAATCCTAACCATATTCCGACCACTGAAGGGACAGTGATTACAGCGAACGGAATTTGCGCTAATCTATCCACAAGCACGACAATCGGTGTGAGAAGAACCACCTCTAATGCCGCTGCCAGTTGAGCAGAAACAGCGGGGAGTGGGATCGTGGCCAAGAAAAGCATTCCGCCCCATAGGGTGATAGTGATTAGAGGAATGACGATCAGATTGGCAATGAGGACGATAAGATGCAGCTGATAAAAATGATAGGCGACGATTGGCGCAACACCGAGCCGCGCTGCTGCTCCGACGAGCAATAACTTGAGGAAATAATGACAGATTCGTTCTGGGACGTGGGTTTTTGCGTGCAACTTGGCAGCTTGATTCTGTATTACTGCTCCGATTCCAATATCACGGTCAAAGACAAATAGGATTGCTGCTGTAGCAGCAAAACTCAGTTGAAATCCGACATCAAACAGAACAGTCGGCCGGGCTGCGATGAGAACGATCGCTGCCGCAGCTAAGCCTTGGTACGACCTTGCCCAGCACCGAAGGATGATCCCTATATCAGCGAGGACGCTTCCCAGAGCAAGGAACGCGAACATAAGCGCTGCACGCAGTAAACTTATCTCCGGCCCGACGATCACCAAGTAAAAAAGGACAAAAATCCCCACTAAAAGATAAGTGATCATTGGTCTAATCCCCAGAAGTCGTAAGCCAAACCATAATCCCGCTAGTAGGATCCCTAAATGGAGACCAGAGACAGCGAGGAGATGCATCAACCCTGTCCGGCGGAAGCTTTCTTCGATCTCATCGGTCAACCCGGTTCGATCGCCAAAGAGGAGCGATTTGACCAATCCTGCGTTATCCAGAGAGAATACACTAGTGATTGCGCAGTAGATCCGAGTTCGAACTCTAAACCCCCAGCGAAGAAGTGGAATTCCTCCTTCTCCGATTACCTCTACTGCCGTAGGATCACGGATCCAAATCGTAGCGAATACGCGGTGTCGGGCAAGGAAGGCGCGAAAATCAAACCCGATATGACGGGGAGGGACGCTGAATTGTCCGGTGACACGAAGTCGATCGCCATACTGAAGCATCATTTCGGCTGCTTCGTTGGCCAGTACTACTCTAATTCGGCCATCAATATTGTCCGGAGCCATAACAAAGACCACCCGTCCACCACCAAAGGTAGGGTAATCAACTATCATCCCCTCGACCTGATGCAAGTTAACTGCTTGGCGGTAGAGGGGATCAGCAGGAATCGTAAAGAAAGTTCCGCGAAACAGTCCAAACGAGAGTACCGCCAATAACAAGGTGGTCGCTGTCAACATTGATAATCGGATAGTTCTTTTTTCTGTGCAACAGGAAGGCTGATAAATTGTGCGAAGCGCAATTACACACACCAAAAGGATAACGCTGATCCAAAGCAGAATAATCGGCGAAAAAGGCAGTGAAAGATAGACCCCGCTCACTGCTCCAACTGTAAATATTATTGCGAGTACGACCAGTGGATAACGGTTCATTTGTATCTAATGATAACAGAAAAGTAACTATTCTGGTATAAGCACAAAGGATTTATAGACTAAGTGATTAATGATTAGCGCAAACAATGGTGATTAATGATTGGGGCCAGTAAACATTTCCATAGGTGCGAGGTATGGGGGCAGAAAGAAGGGAAGGGAAGGGAGAGGTAAAGGTAAAGGAAGAGGGAGGTGCTCGGTCTCTTCCACCATTGACCACTCTCGGCTTTGGACATTGGACATTGGTCTTTTGACTCTCGACATTGGACTCTTGACATTGGACTTTGGACCTTGGACCTCTGCCCTTGGTTGAGGTATGAATCCAAGTTCAAATCAACTGGCGACAGAACAAGCGAGGCTGTACAGTGCAAGGTTCACATTAGTCGCGAGGTCGTCGATCTTGGATAGGGGAATAGCTGTAATTTCTCCTTGCGTAAGGACTGTCATCTTCCCTGATATTCCGTTGACTAATAATTCTATTGCCATTGCCCCGAAACGGGAGGCAAGGATTCGGTCAAATGCGGTGGGAGATCCTCCGCGTTGGAGATGGCCGAGAGTGGTCAGTCGAATCTCAAGGTCAGTCTTCTTGCGTAAGAATTCACTGATTACCCTGCCGGCTGAACCTTCTTCGCAGAATCCTTCGGCAACAGTGATAATTGAATGGCGCTTACCCAGTTGGTAGCCGCTGTCGATCAGCGCGTAGATTTTATCAAGCGAGATTTTCACTTCTGGGATGAGGATAATCTCTGCTCCGCCAGCAAGGCCACTCATCAGCGCGATATATCCTGATCTGCGTCCCATCACTTCTACAACGAAGACCCGCTCATGCGAATAAGCAGTGTCACGAATCTTGTTCAACGCATTTACAGCCGTATTGAGCGCTGTATCAACTCCGATCGCCATCGTTGTTCCTGGGATGTCATTGTCGATTGACGCAGGGATGCCGATCGTTGCTATATTGTGTTCATGCAATGTGCGTGCTCCTCTGAGCGATCCATCGCCGCCGATGACGATAACTCCATCCAATCTCTCTTTAATAACAGTGGCAATAGCCCTCTCTTGTCCGTGTGAGGTCAGAAAATCGGCTGCACGGGCAGTACGGAGGATCGTTCCTCCCCGTTCGATGATTCCACCGACAGCGCGGTTATCCAGCGGAACAACATCTCCGTCGATCAGCCCTCTAAACCCGCGCTGAATCCCTAATATCTCGGCATTGATCTTGCTTCCTCTACGTACTATCGTTCTGATAGCGGCATTCATCCCTGGGGAATCTCCACCACTGGTCAATAATCCGATTCGTTTCATCTTCACCTTTTTGCTAACTGTTGTTGTATTTCTCCCGCAGAAAAGATTATCATTAGAGAGGGTAAAAAGCAAGACTCTTATGAGGTGAATAATGGCATTTTGGCGAAAATCAAAAGAAGTGGGACGACGTCTTGGTGATCATGTGGAACTGGTGGAGAAAGCTCTGCTCAATTTCCAACAGGGGATGATCGCCTACTGTGATGATAAAGATATCGCATTGATCGATGAGTTTGCTTCCAAGACACACCAACTGGAGAGCGAGGCTGATGATCTGCGGATACAGATTGTAAACGAACTGATCGGAGGAGCGTTGTTAGCCAGTTCGCGCGGCGATATATTGGAGATTATCGAACATACGGATCGTTTGGCCAATGCAAGTGAATCTGTTCTCAACTATATTGTGCTCCAGCGCGTGCAGCTTCCTGCGGCGTTGAAACCATTGTTGCGTGCAATAACGGATATGTCTGTTCAGGCGGTACAGGAGATAAAACAAGCAATTCATCTTATTTTTACCGACATGCGCAGCGCCCTTATTCATACCGGTACAGTAAGGGATATAGAGAGCAAGATCGACTTACAAGAGCAAGAATTTATCCGCTATCTATTTAATATGGATATTGATTTGGCAGAAAAATTGCTCATCCGTGGGGTTGTGGAGAAGATAACAAAGATCTCTGATTGGGCGGAAGACCTTGCTGATATCATCGATCGTGTAGTTGCACAGCGAAGAGTGTAGCAAAAGCAGCTAAAAGAGTCGATACAATCCGAAAGCGAGCAGCGCGCTTATGATCGGCGTTACCAACCATCCGATCATAATATGGAAAATTTGCTGGCGATTTATTGCGCGCATTCCTTTGACAAGTCCGACACCGGCGACCGCTCCGATTATTGCTTGGGAAGTGGATACAGGCAGTCCAATCAGGGAAAAAGAGTGAATGGCCAATGCTGCTGCTAGTTGGGCAGAAAAAGCTCCTAACGGGTCAAGTGGAGTGATTCCCGAGCCGACTGTCTTTGTAACACGTCGTCCACCGGTCAATATACCGACTGCCAACGCCACAGCGCCGAGAAGAGTAAGTAACCCCGGGTCTCCTCCCACATTGACAATCGGTCCAATCGCGTTTCCCACGTTGTTCGCACCCATTGCAAAGGCCATATATGCGACGCTGACCAGAACCAATATTCTTAGAACTTGTTCCCAGTGCATAAATCCTTTTATCCGGCGCATGGGAATAGCAAATAGATAGTAAAGAGCAAACGCAATGATCGCTGTCAGAACTGGCGAGATAATCCAACCCTGGGCAATGTGACTTACCTGTGTGAGATCGACCGTTGCTCCGATAGCAAAACCGACACCACTCACCGCTCCAACAATCGCTTGCGAAGTAGAGACAGGAAGATGTAGAAATGTGGCCGCAGAGACAAACAGACCAGCGGAAATAAGGACAATTAATACAGCGATATAAGGGAGCTCTTCCGTAACGATTCCTCTTCCCACAGTCTCTATTACGGCGCCGCCGTGAAGCAGGGCTCCGATGACGGTAAAGAGAGCAACTATCAACGCAGCACGTCGATACGGAATAAGGCCTGACCCAACAGGGGTCCCTGTACAATTTGCTGCATCATTGGCGCCAATATTCCACCCGACATAAAATCCACCGAATAATAACGTGATAAAGATCATTTTTTTCACCTTATATTATATAAGCAAGTATGGTCAGTATATATAAGTAAGTATGGTAAGTATACGACATTTATGAGGTAAAAAACAATTGGAATTTTCAATGATTTTAAGAGACCCTCAGCTGAATTCTGGTTTCCAAGGGACTTTCCAGTATCTGTGAGACTTTTTAAAAGCCTCAATAACCAGTTCTGCCTGTTTACAACGTTTTATCAACTGCGCGATCTCCCGCCCCAACTGCTCTACTTTAAGGAGCAACGGATTGCGGTTATCGCCCTTGCGTCATCTCTTTTTAGGCTGCAGGCCATCGATCGCACCTTCTTTGCGGACGTCGCCACCAGGTCAGCTAAAGACAAATAGAATCCTTCTTAACGCAGCAAAGCTCCTATGCTGCCAGGTCCGGTGCAAGCGTCAACCAGACGCAAGATACGTAGCTTGTACTTCACTATCAATCGTTCTCCTGATAGGTTTCTCCAATGATTCTGGAACGGCCACAATTTTTTCGTCTCACATATTGTCAGGGCGGTGCCCCCTCATGCTAATGACTGGACTCAACTTTCTCACTACAGCAGGATGAGCATAAAAACTTCCAGTTATGATAATAACTATAGTCAGAATCGCCAGTTGAGCGAAAAGAGAAGGAATGTAAACGAATGTCAGAAGCCCTGCCGAGCCTCCAAATGCAAATCCTGCCCAGCGGCAAGATAAGTGAATTGTTGTCCTATGGGTTCGGTTGGCTATAGCAATGCCCAAGTCGGTCAAGGTTCCTGTTACATGGGTGGTTCGTCCTACAGAGGTAAGGGTAGTGACGGCATTTTGCACTCCCATAGGAAGACACACTAGCAATGCCCAGAGGGACCTTGTAACGCTGAAAGCGTCTGGCACCCCTGATGGGACTCCCATAAGTACCATTATAGCGGAAATGCCAACCAAAGCTCCAACTATCATAATAGTTTTTCCAATCCTAACAGTTTGGATAAATTTAGTTGCAACTATGCCGCCACATCAGCAACTTGGGACACAGGCTGCTTGAGATTGCTTCAGAACCCTGTCCCTCGAGGGACATGGAAGCGTCAAGAAGAAGTCCTATGGCTCTCTGATCCACCGGTTCTGATTGCTATCACTGGGACGAACAAGGGTCTGGTTAACCCCGTGCAAGATGAGAACCGTTAAGATGAACCCTGCAGCAACCGAAAGAAGGTTGTATGCGGATGGCAGCAAATTGGCAACTGCTATCACGTAAGCGGCAACAGCGGCCCCAATGACAAAGCTCGCAATCTTAACAGTGTTGTAGAAGACAAGAAAGTAGTTACCTTTTGCCAGAGCAGTACCGAGATCAGTTGAATCCCCTGTCCAGTGCGTAGTCCGGCCAATGGGTAGCTGTGAGGTGAGCGAATTCTGAAAACCCATGACAAGCGGTAGGATGAAGGCTATCACCATATGCCTGATGCTATAATCATCGGGTACCTCAGCGTAAACGCCGGCCCAGACGAAAAGTCCCCCTGCAATGAGGCCCGCTCCTACCAGCAGTAAACAGGGTGTAAGTCCAATGCGGTCCAGCAACTTTCCAGCCAGGAATGCCCCAAAGACAAAGCCGACCCAAATCGTGAAAACAAGTAGAGCATCGGGCGGATGAAGAACCGCATTCATTCCTATGTCATTCAGTCTCCCCGATACATGTGATGACCTTTCAAAGAGGATAGTCAGCGTTGTTACACAATTTACTGCCCCCGCCCAGAATGAAAATATTATACCCACCAGAACTTTCATCCTCGGGCAAGATAGTATTTCCCATCCACGCTCACTAGTCATAAGTGCGCTCATTTGAACCCCTCCTGTTGATAATAATAGTAACTACTCTGCCTTATCTTAGCACCACTTCCAATGCATCCTTGGAACATATTTCAACGCACAGCCCACACCTCTTACACCGCAGTTCACAAATCTCTATCGCCTTGGTCGTTCCGTTAAGTTTTATGAGCTTGATAGCGGTGACCTCCGGGCAGAAAGAGATGCAGAGACCACAGCCATCACACCGATCCTCCTTTAAGTTTACCGCGTAGTACATGTCGCCCCCCTCAACGAGTCT
The DNA here is from genome assembly GCA_964582575.1 of uncultured Thermotogae bacterium. Taxonomy (GTDB): domain Bacteria; phylum Bipolaricaulota; class Bipolaricaulia; order UBA7950; family UBA7950; genus UBA7950. Next base: position 226 of record CAZORT010000001.1, on the reverse strand, counting down.
TAAGTCTTGAGTTCCTCTCCCCTCATGCCTTGTTAAACCCCATCCAGTTGACACCTGGCACAGAAAAACGAGTTCGTTGTTGATGGTCTCGACTTCTTCCGGCGGCTCGGGCATACCGCTTGTTTTTTGGCCTTTATAGGTTTGCCAGGACCGCTTCGTTTATCTGCTCTGCTTTTTCTTTGCCGGCCAGTACCTCAACCAGTTTCATGGAGAACTCCATTGCTGT